>NZ_OZ012606.1:0-131784 GCF_963942435.1 Shinella sp. WSD5-1 | reverse complement strand
GTGGCGATAGCCATGAGCAAAAAAAATGGGCCTGCGAAACCGCGGCCCATTGAAGTGTGAAGGTCTAAACCTCCAGAGGGGAACAGCTGACGCGGCGGCACTGGGAGGAGAAAGACCGCCATGTGCATCAACTGCGAGCATAATGCCCGTTTCTTGACCATCTGGAAAACATTTATTGTGCAACGCAGCTATGCGACGGGTGCGTTGCTCCCGTCATGATCGTCGCGGGCGTTACGCCGCTTGCGCGACCGGCTCGGCGGTGGCGCGGACTTCGGCGGCCAATGCCTCCTCGACCTCCTCCAGTTCCCGGCGCTTCGCCGCGAGTTCGTCGGCAAAGGCGAAGGTGCCCGTTTCGTGCGCGCGATAAGAGGCGAGCCGGCGGTTGGCGTCTTCCAGATGCTGGCGCTGGCGGTAACGCTCGCCCTCGAAATCATCGAGCGCATGTTCGAGACGGGAGACCGCCCCGAGCGGCGTGACAGTGACCGGCAGGTCGACCTCGTAATCCGCGCCGGTGCGTTGCAGGACGGTGCGGTAGTGATACCGGTCCTTGCCGAAGCGCTCTCCCTCGTAGATGACGTCGAAGCCGCCGATCGAGCCGAGCTGTGCCTCCCCCTCGTGCTGAAGCTGGACGAGTGTGAGGATCTCCTTCATCACCGCGCGCCCGGCGTCCTTGCGCTCATCGTGCCGCTCCCCCAGGACGATCATCGTGAACGCCTCGCCGGAGGTCGGCACCAGCCGCTCGATATCCTTGCCGATCTCGTCGATCCGGCGCGTCGCGACCTCGATATCGCGTTCGGCTTCCCGCAGCCGCCGGCGCACCGAGAACAGGTCGTCGTCATGGGCGGCGCGCAGGCGCTCGAGGCGGGCGATATCGGCTTCCAGTCCGGCCTTCTTCATCAGCCGTTCGTCGCCTGACGCGATCGCCTTAGCCATGGCAAACTGATTGGCAGCCCCTTCACCGAGATCTTCCAGCCGGCGGATAGACGTGTCGCCGGAGAGTGCGGCGGCAATAAACCGGGCCTTGCGCTCGTTGTTCTGCCACATGCCGGCATCCAGCGATCCTTGCGTCGCATAGGCGAAGATGTCGACAATATCGTGCTGGTTGCCCTGACGAACGATGCGCCCTTCGCGCTGCTCGATCTGCGACGGCAGCCACGGCACATCGAGATGGTGAAGCGCCTTGAGCCGGAGCTGGGCATTGACCCCGGTGCCCATCGTCTCGGAGCTACCGATCAGGAAGCGCACCCTGCCCGCGCGGACATCCCCAAACAGGCGTTGCTTCGTCTCGGACTTTTTATAGTCCTGCATATAGGCGATTTCGCTGGCGGGCACGCCGAGCCGGACCAGTTCGTCGCGAATCCAGCGGTAGGCCGAAAAGCCCCGCGTCTTTTCCACATTGATCGTACCGAGATCGCTGAAGATCATCTGCGCGGCGCCGGGAAGGTCGTAGCGCTTGCCGTCCGGACGCACGAACACCTGGTCGGCCGTTGCCTGCCAGATCCGGAAGGCATTCCCGACGAGCAGATTGAGCTTGTTGTCCGGCTCGTTGTCGTTGGCGGGCATGACCAGGCGCAAGTCGATCGCCGCGTGACGACCGTCGGTGATGACCGAGAGCAGGATATCGTCGCCCGGCTGCGCTGGCCCCTCGCGCATCTCGATCGCCTTGATGCGGCTGTCGAGGATCTGCTGGTACATCTTGAATGCCGCGGTCGGCGTCGCGGTGACGATCTGCCGCCCACCGGTGGAGATGGCCGGAACCCGGACATATTCCCGAAGATCGGCGGGCATCACCACATCGGCAAACGAGCGGAACATCGAAATCATTTCCGGGACGTTGACGAAGGATGCGAACCGGCTGACCGGCTTGTATTTGCCCGAAGGCTGGATCTCCAATTCGGTGGTCGTCTCGCCGAAGGTGCTCGCCCAGGCGTCGAACTCATGCAGGCCGCGTTCATGGAGAGCGTCGTAGCCGAGCAGGCGCTGGACGGAGAACATCTCGCCGAGCGTGTTGGTAATCGGCGTGCCGGAGGCGAGCACGAGCGCGCGGCCGGGGTTCTTCGTCTCGATATAGCGCGACTTTACGTAGAGATCCCAGGCGCGCTGCGAGCCGTTCGGATCGATGCCCTTCAGCGTCGACATGTTGGTGGCGAAGGACAGCTTGCGGAATTCCTGCGCCTCGTCGACGACAATCTGGTCGACGCCGATTTCCGAGATGGTCAGCAGATCGTCCTTGCGGGTAGCCAGCGCTGTCAGACGCTCCTCCAGCCCCTCCTTCAACCGTTCGAGCCGCTTGCGAGACACGCGGTCGTCGGGCTCTACCCTGGTCAGCAGATCCTCATAGAACTGCAGCTCGTCCTGGATCATGCTCTGCTCGAAGGCGGAGGGGACAGCGATGAACCTGAAGGCCGAGTAGGTGATGATGATCGCGTCCCACGTCGCCGTGGCCGCCCGGCTGAGGAACCGCGCACGCTTGTCTTTCGTGAAGTTGCTCTCGTCGGCGACGAGAATGCGGGCGGAAGGATAGAGGGCGAGGAATTCGCGCGCCGCCTGTGCGAGGCAATGGCCGGGCACGACCAGCATTGCCTTGGCGATCAGGCCGAGACGGCGCTGTTCCATGATGGCGGCCGCCATGGTCATCGTCTTGCCGGCGCCGACGGCATGGGCGAGATAGGTCGCGCCATCGGCGATGATGCGCCAGATGCCGCGCTTCTGGTGAGCATAGAGTTGGAACGCGGCGGAGGCGCCCGGCAGCTGGAGATGCGAGCCGTCGAACTTGCGCGGCGCGAGATTGTTGAAGCGCTCGTTATAGACGCCGGCCAGCCGGTCGGTCCGCTCCGGGTCGGTCCAGACCCAGCGCTCGAATTCCGTCTTGATCTTCTGCAGCTTCTCGCGGGCGGCTTCGGTATCGACGACGTTCAGCACGCGCCGTTCGCCGCCGACGTCCTTGATGGTGTCGAAGATCTGCGGCACGCGGCTGTTCAGCGCATCGGCGAGCAGTTCGCCGGCGTGGCGGCGGCTGGTGCCCCATTCTGAGGTGCCAGCGGCGCGATAGGCGAGCTGGCGGGCTTCGACGGTCCAGGAGCCGAGTTCCGGCATATGGTGGATCTTGATATCGACGTCCATCGTCTGCTTGACGAAGGCGACGACATCGGCGGCCGGGATCCATGGCGCGCCAAGACGCGCGGTAATATCCGAGGGACGCAGAGGCGAAGGCTGGACAGCCAGCAGCGCGCGGACATTGCGCTCGAAGGTCGGATCGAGGGCCGCCGCGGCTTCAGCGGCCGCAAGCTTGGTGCGGACCGGGCCGGAGAGATAGGCGTCGGCGGTCTGCCACGCGCCGTCGGCCGGGTTCTGGAACACGGTGTCACCGAGCTGGTCGACCACCTTGTCGCGGTCGCAATGCAGAAGCTCGGCGATGTGGTCGAGGTCGACGCGACCGCGCTCGTTGAGCACGACGGCAAGCGCGTCGCCGGCATTCGTCACCACCGGCGGGGCAGGGGGCGCGATCACCCGCTGCGAGAAGATCGGACCGGGCTTGGCCGTGTCGGTGTCGAGGTCGTAGTCCTCGATGGAAGCAACCAGCCAGCAGTCGGGATCGTCCCGGAAGGGCTGGAGGTTCGGCTGGCGATGCGTCTCGCGGGTCTCGCCGGATTCCACATCCTCGGTGATACTAACGGTCGTGTGGTTGATCGGCCCGAAATCCCTGACGAAGCTCGACCAGGCGATGCGCAGCCGCACCTGTAGATCGCGCCATGGTCGGCCGGTTTCCTGTGCCTTCAGCACCTCGCGCACCGCGTCGCGGACGGGGATCAGCTTCTGGATGGTACGGACATGCTTTTCCGTCAGACCGTCGCCGGTTCGGCCCTTCCTGACCTTGATCACCACGGGCTGGCCGTCGACGATCTGCATCAGGCCCTGCCTGTTGTCGACGAAGTAGCTGCCTTCGCGAACATTGGCGTTGCCGGGCCGCAGGTCGACAATCTCCGCCAGCTCCTCCTCGAGATCGAGATCGATCTCGGTCGGCTCGCCGTCATAGAGGTCTTCCGGCAGACGGCAGACGGCGGCGTTCAGCAACACGGCGAGATCCTCGCCGGCGCGGGGACGGCAGGTATAGGTCTCGCCGAACGGACCGGAGGTCAGCGCATGGGTGCCGAGAACCATACCGGGATTGTCTGCGAACCAGCGATTGACGCGGATGGCGCCTTCATCCTCGGTCGCGGAACGGATTTCCTCGATGTCGAGCCACGAAACGTCGTCCTGCGCCTCGGCGATCTTGCGCTTGCGGAAGAAGAGGATGTCGACGACGCTGTCCGTGCCGGCGTCACGGCGGAAACTGCCCTCCGGAAGCCGAATGGCCGCGACTAGGTTGGCCGATTTGGCGATATGCGCGCGCGCCGTGGCGTCCCCCTTGTCCATCGTGCCGCTGCTCGTCACGAAGGCCGCCAGCCCGCCGAGCTTCAAGAGGTCGATCGAGCGGGCGATGAAGTAGTCGTGCAGCCGAAGCGCAAGCGGTCGATAATGATGGTCCGACCGGACCGTCCGGTCGGAGAAGGGCGGGTTGCCGATCACGAGGTCATAGACGACGCCGAGATCGGTGCGGGCGAAGTCGCCGTTGACGATGCGCGCCTTCGGCTGCAGCAGCCGCACGATGCGCGCCGTGACCGGATCGAGTTCGATGCCGGTGACATGGCTGGTGGCGCGATAGGCCGGCGGCATGAGCGTGGGGAACAGTCCTGTGCCGATGCCCGGCTCCAGCACGCGCCCGCCGCGCCAGCCGAGACGCTGCAGCCCGGCCCAGATCGCCCGGACGATGAATTCGGGGGTGTAATGCGCATACTGGGTGCAGCGGGCGAGCGAGGCATAGTCGGCCTCGTTGACGGCCGTCTCCAGCGAACCGCCGAGATCGTCCCAGCCGTCGCGAAACTCCACCTCGCCCGGCCGGCGGAACATGCCGTTGGCAAGCTCCGATGCGCCGAAGCCGGTGAAGCGGATGAGTTTCTGCTGTTCCTCTGATGTCGCCGGTCGCTCCTGTTTCTCGATTTCGCCGGCAATCAGGATGGCGGCGACGTTCGCCTTCGCCCGTTCCTTCCAGCCGGCGGCGAGACCGCGGCCCTCGTCGCCGAGGTAGAAATTGCTGCGCGCGCCCTGTTTGCGCGGGGCCGGCTTGCGCGCCGCGGCGATCGGCAGAGCCGGGGCAGGGGCGGGTGGCGTCGGGTCCGGATCGTCGTCATTGGCGGCAAAGGGATCGTGGCCGCTGAACGCGGACATACCAAGGCCGAGGCCCAGGCCGGAGGTCAGCGCGGTGTTGCCGAACATGTCGAGCGTGAAAGGATCGTTGCTCATCGAGATCTCCTTATGAGCAGGCGTGCGCCATCGCCCGCGGGAAGTGGTTCCAGCAGGGTAGGGCGCGTGCGATGGGACGAGGGGGGTGATGCGGTCCGAAGCGGAGCGATGTCCTTCCTTCTTCAGACCTTGACTTGCACGATCCGGAGCCCGCATCGCGGGCGGCCGGTCAAGGGCCGCTTCAGCGGCAACGCCTGCCCTTGACGGGCCGGACGCGCATGCGGGAAGGCGTGTTCTTCCTTTTCTTCTTTTTTTCCGGCCGGCGGTCAGGAGCTGGCAGGCGACGTCCGAGGAATGACTAGGCTGATGCCTGCTTCCGCCTGTGCTCCTCCAGGATCTTTTCCGAGGCGGCTTTAGCGCGTGCCCGTGACTGCGCAGCGCGTGCGGGCAGGTCGCGGGTCTTGACGTCCTTCAATTCCTCGACGTCTCTCATCACGGTTTCCCTGGCGATGTAGCTCCAGATATTGGCGGCCAGTTTCGGGTTCTTGAGCGAGCGCCGGTAAACGGCCACAGCGACCTCCGTGGCATCGTCCATCTCGAAGCAGGTATCGAAATGTCGGGTATGGCCACCTTTCCGGGAAATGACCGTCGCGGCATAGTTGACGCGTCCGGCGAAGTTGTCGGTGCGGTAAACGCTGGGCATGGATGTGCTCCTCAGTGTGGGGGAAAAATGGTCCGTTGAAATGGATGGGAGAGGTTCACGCGTCGCGCTTTGCCGCAAGCCAGTCCTCGTAGCCGCGCCGGGTGTCCCCATTGGCGACCTCGTACTGCCAGTCCTCGATGGGGAACTGGCAATCCGGTTCCGATCCGGCCGGATCGAGGTTCGACAGCGCGTCGTCGGCGTCGGTGAACGTCATCATGTCCATGATGGCAACCGCGTGCATCCAGGCCTTACGGCTTCGCGGATCTCGCCCCTCGTAGAATTTCCAGGTGTCGGGCACCTGGTAGCCTGTGCCGATCAGCTCAGACATGAGATAGCGGGCGAGCTGGTTCGTCTCCTCGATGATCTGGCTATCGCTGCGCCCTTGCAGGGCGGTTCGGATATCAGCGAGAAGCTGATCGACACCCTCCTGCCGCTCATCGCCCTCGAAGCCGGCAATGAAGCGCTCGGCGCGATCGAGCGCGTCAAGGAGGAGAGGCGAAGGCGATGCGACCCGCTGGCCTCGGACCTCCTCCAGATCGACGACGGTGACGACGCCGTCCGGCGCTTCGACATTGTAGACGTTGGCTGAACTGGCCGGGCGCCGAACGATTTCGTGCGCCTTGCGCGCCGCGTCGATCGGCGATGAGGCATCATCGATGTCGATGTCCCATGAAACACGGTAGGTCATCGGCGCTTCTCCCGATAATCCGCCAGCTTCCCCAAAACCTTGAGCGCAGCCTCCTCGGTCGATCCGGGAAGCTCGGGGCCGACTTGCGTCCAGGAGAGAATTTCGATGACCGCCGGCACGAAATCGTGGTCGAACGGCGTCGGCGGTCCGACCAGGCGCTCGTGTAGATGATTGTGGATCTTGAGTGCCAGACCCGCGACCTGGATGGCCCACCGGCGCATTCCAAGCGGTCCCACCAATGCCCAGACCTCGACCATCTTATGGACGCTTTGCGAAATCGGCTCGTCATTCATGAACCGATCGTTGAAGTCGAGCATGGCTTCCCAGCAGGCGAGCGTCGTCTCCAATCGCCGTTCATCCTTGTCGACTTCGACAGGAACAGGTGCGCCGAAGGACTCGACGAAGCGGCGAATCCTGGTCAGAGAATTGTGCCCGCGCGGGTCCAGGATGAAGTTCTCGCTCGGGAACTTGCCGTCCCGCTGCAGGTCGATGACGTCGCGCATCCGCTTGACGGCCGGTTCGGCGCCGGCAAGATCGGGAACGCCCGGCGATCGCCTGATACCCTCGGCCGGTCGCTGGATCTCGGTCTCGGCGCGCATCTCCTCGAAAAAGTCGTCGCTGTTCCTGCCGGCAATCTCATTCGCCGTCACCAGCATGATGTTCATGCCGAAACTGTCCGGGTTCTGCGAGGGATGCCGATACCACTCCAGCACCCTGATCTCTGCCAGGGCCGTGGAGCGTGCAACGATATCTTTCAGGATGAACTCCCAAGATGTTTCGCTCAGGTCGACCGCAACCGTTTTTCCCGGCTCGTCCTCTTCGCACCAGGATTTCCAGACCCGCGCGATGATCCGGTTGATCTCGCTATGCGCAACAGCGCGCGACATCATATAGGCATTGGTGAGTTCGTGTGCCGGGATGCGCAAGTGGCTCGCCACGCCGCGGTCGCTATAGAGCAGCAGACCGCTGTCGGTCTCGCCGGCGTCGAAGACATGCGAGAGCACGAGGCGTTCAAGCAGGGTCATGTCGTCGAGCGGGATCGCCGGCGTGATGACGACGGTCGTTTCAAGGTCATTCATGGGTTTCTCCTTCCGGAAATGGAAAACCCGGCGCTATGGCCGGGCTGGTCGATGGTTTCGAGATGCAGTTGGGACGCCTATTCGGCTTCACCAGCCGTTATGTCGCGTTCACGCGGCGGCCACGTCCGGCAGGTAGCGCAGATGCACCGGGAGCTTGGCGGCGATCTCCTCGTCGGTCATGGCTTCGAGCAGTTTCGGGACGCTGCCCAGTTTGCCACCGAAGAAGTGAACGGTGCGCCGGCCGCGCGAAGCATGAGGCCAGCGATAGTCGGCATAGCCGCGATAGAGTTCCGCGGTGCTGCTCCAGATGTGCTCGAGACGTTCCTCCCGCGTCATCGCCCGCACCGGCCGGCTCTCGCGTTCGATGATGGCGAGACGCATCCGCTCGACGGACGTGTCCTCGGAAAGATCGCAGTAGCCATGAAAGTAGCGGATGGCATCGTCGATGCGTTGCGCGAAAAACACTGATGTCACCGATCCGGTGAGGAATTGCCGGAGCGCGAACATCGAGCCACGGATCCAGAGGGGCGGCTCCACAGCGAACATATAGTCGTGCTCGGCCTCGCCGATCTCGAACCATTCCCCGGCATAGAGCACTGTTGCGTCATCAGCGCGGCGGTGGACGCGCCCGGCATGGCGGTCGAACATGCGATACATCTGGTGGCGGTCGGCAATGCCTTGGAAAACCTTGCGGATTGCGGGTGCGGTGGTCATGTGCGGCTCCTTCGGGGTTGTCGGACCGAAGCGCGGCGAAGCCTTCTCGACCCAGCCTTTTTCTTCAGTCCTTTGCTACCCCTCCTCGACCGCCGGCATCGCGACCGGCCGGGTCAAGGGCCGGCTCCGCCGGGCGAAGCTTCCCTTGACGCGGGCGGCGCGCATCCGGCATGCCTCCCCTTTTTCCATTCCTCCCTCTTCTCCTTTTCCACCTTTGCCTTTTCCTGAAGCGCCTCGTTCCAGTCGTCTGCCATCGGCCGCAGCCGCTGCCAGGCGCAACCGGCGCTGTCGGCGAGGACGCGCAGGCGCTCGGCAAAGGTCTCGCCCTGATCATTCGTGTCGGTCGCCGCGACCAGCGTGACGCCGGGACGCGACGCCAAGATCCGCAGGGCCGCATCGGTAAGGGGGGACCATCCCCCGCCGGTGCTGAGATATTGCGAGCCATCGCGGAGGCTTTCGAAGGCGGCGAGGCTCATGGCGTCGATCGCCGCCTCCGTGACACACAGGCGCAAGGCATCCCGCGCGCCAAGACGGAATAGAGTTTTCGAGCCGCCCGTCGAAAACCCGCGCCATTCGGGACCGCGCTCCTCCCAGCCGCAGACAATGCCGGCATGGTCTGTGTGGGCCGCCCACATACTGCCATATGGACCTTCGCGAAGCTGGTTGTTCGTGATCGCCATTCGCAGCACGCTCGCCGGAAGGAAACGGGCGCCGGAAAGATAGCGCCAGGTCGCAGACCCGCGCCATGGAACGCATCGCGCCGACCATCGATCCGCCAGGCTGGTCGCTGCGGGCCGCGCGGGGAGTGCCTTCTCCCAGACCGGATCGCTGGTCTGGAATCCGACCAGAGACGCAACGCTTTCGACACCCTCGACGAAGCCGACATGATCAAGCCGTTGCACGAGCGCGAAAATATCGCCTTTGTCGTCGCTGAGCGGATCGAACCAGCCCTTCCCCTCATGCGTCACGATGACGATTTCGCCGCCCCGGCGAAACTTGACGGCCCGGCGCGTGCTTTCCTTGACGTCGACGGCAAATCCGGCCCGCTCCAGAAGCGCGCCGCAGTTCACCTTCTCCTTCAACTCTCTGATTTTCTCTCTTTTCATGCCAACCCGGCCGCGCCAGCGGCCGCTCCCTTCTTTTCCCGTCCACACATCTGCGCAGCAAATCGACACCCGCCGCGCCAAGCGGCGGCTGCAAGGGCGCGGAGATCGGGGCGAGGGGAACCCGCGCCCCGCCGCGGCGCCGCTTCCCTTGCGGACGCCGCATGGATGCGGCACCCGAGAGAAGGGTAGGGCGGGCTCAATAAGCCGGCCCGAAGTCGAAGGGATCGATTTCGTGGATCACGTCCACGTCGGCGTCGTCGAGCTCCTCGCTCGGCAGGACGCCGTATTCTCCGGCCGATCGGAACAAGGTCACCGGGACCATGAGCGTGCGGGCGAGGTGAAAGGCATGTGATTGGGCGAGCGAGAGATCGTGCGACATGGTGAGGCTCCATCCGGGAGCGGGCCAATTCCCGCTCGATGGCGCCATGTTTGGTCCGGGGCGGGGCGCGATCACCGCGAAGGCGCATGCCGCAGCGGCCGTAGCTTGCTAACGGACCCCTTGTGGGTTGATCGTCAAAGCCCCGCCCTGGACCAGGTCGCCATCCCAGTAGAGCGGGATTGGTCCGTTCCCCATGGAGGCGTCGGTTGCTGCACAGGCGTCGCGGCAGAACACATCTCCTCCCACCGAATATTGCTCGGGTTATTTACCCCGAGGCCAGGACCTGCCATCGGCCGGAATATGCCTGCCTTCCCCGCGAGAGCGGCGAGGTCAGCTATGCACCATGGCTTTCGCCAGCTATCCCACCGGCGCGCCAGTCCATGCTCGATCAGTGTTTCTCCGACATCGCGTCTGTCCACGACAACGCGCGCCAACTGGCGACCGTAGCGGTCAAGTTTGCCACGGACCAACTCGATACGATGACCCGACGCCTGGGTTGCCAGTTCGTCTTTCGCTTGCAGCGCTGCGACACGTTCCGCGGCGCACGCTCCGTCAATCTCCGGCGCATCGATGTTCTCGATGCGGATCTTCTCGCGCCTGCCGGTTCCGTCATGGACGGTGAAGGTGTCGCCATCCCAGATCCAGAGCGTGACATCCTGGCAGGCGTCACGATCACAGACCGCTGCACTGACAATCGTGTGACGGTTCGTTGAAGCCGAGGCGACGGCGAGCATCAGCACTTGCGAAATCCCCACGGCCAGGACGCACCGGGTGAGCATCATGAGGCTTTTTTCGATACGAGATTAAAGAGCTGCGCGATGACGTCGGTGGCGTAGACCTTTTCGCCGGCGCGGTCATAGCTGCTGTTGGACACGCGGGATTCCACATAGACGAGGTCGCCTTCTCCGACGTGCTCCTCGATCCATTCCGCCTGTTTCTTGTCCAGGACCGTGATCTGAACCCAGTCGGTCGCACTTTTGCGCTCCCCGTCCGACTGCCATTCGCGGTTGGTCGCCACATTCACCTTCAGCACACCTTTGAGCGGTATGATGTTTCCGACGTGGCCAAGCACGGTATGCCGGTTAACCGTACGCATGGAATAAACCTTTCTTAACCGAGAAAAACCGTCTATCTGTTGAGCCCGAACCAATGCCGCTCGGTTTCGCCAGAGGTGTCATTCTTGACGTCGAAATAATATGGCTCTGACCTGAGCAGTCGGGATATGGAGACCGTTTGTATGCAGCTTTGCTGCCGTTCAGAACTGTAGAAACCGTGCGTTTTGCCCTGGCAAACGTTGACTGTCTTGACGCACAGGTCGCCCTCTCGGGCGAACCCATTGCGGTCTCCTCGGCTCCCGACCCGATAGCCCTCCGGGCACTCCGCATATCGCTCGTGGCCTGGCGATCCAGTGCCGGCCTCAGGGCAGGTTGGCCAGTCGAAGCCCGGTTTCTTCATAGCGGAGATAAGCCGGTTCATCGGCGGATGGCAGGCGGGCACGCCGCGCCAGGACGGATTGGAAGACGAGGCACACAGCAGGACTTCGCAGCCCCATTCGCTGGCGGCCGCAGGAGCGGGAAGCACCGCGGCCGTCAGAAACAGTCCGAGGACGACATGGTGAGGCATGGCTTTGGCGATCATCGGCACTTCTCAATCAAACACACTAACGAGTAAATTATAGTTTATTTGGCGATGACGAGCAAGCGCAAGAAGGCAGACACCGAGCTTGGAACGAGGATCCTGCGAAACATGGCACGGGTCATAGAGCGCGAGCGGGAAACGCGGGGCCTCAACAAGAAAGAGATGGCCGAGCTGTGCGAAGTGACTTATCCCTTTTATTTTCAAATCATTGACGGAACGGCAAACCCTTCTCTCCAGACAATTACGCGAATCTGCGTCAACCTCGATGTGCCTTTCCAGGAGCTGGTGAGCGGGGCGGCGCCTTTCTGATCGCCAACAGTGGCAACGCCCTATCGGCGGACCCGCCCGCGTGGCCGAAGGGCGCTTTCCTGCCAAACCGATTGCCAGAAAGATAAACTATATTTAGTTTCTCGCCCCGATGAGATTGATCGCCGGATGCGCCGCAAGGCTGCCGGCGCAATATTGGGGCATTGCCGGCATGAAGTCTTTTGCTGCTTCCGTTTTCCTCATGATTGCTTCGGCCGCCCAAGCTGGGGAGAATCCAATGTGGCCGACGAGCCTCACCTGGACCTGCGCGTTCTCGTCTGTCATCCGGTGCGAGCGCTTGGTTGATTGCGGGACGGCCGCGGAGGAGGGAGAAATCACCCTGAACTATCGCGAAAACAGCCTGACAGATCGGAAGGGCGCGGTCCATCCGATCAAGCGCCACTATGTGCAGACGGTCGCCGGCAGCCCGATCGGGAGCGAGGTTAAGATCGAACTCGATACGAACGAGGTGATCTGGCTTTCACCGGCCGACGGGGCAGGGGTGTTTTCCGACAACTGGGTGGGCGGGATGTTATCGCCGAAGACGGGGGTGATCGTGCAGGAGCTTCGGCCGTTGATCTGCAAGCCGACAGAATAGCGGTACCCCTTCAACAAAGATTCGGACCGGCGTGAAAGCCGATCCGATAGATGCGTAACAGTCCGGCGAACTGAACTAGATCAGTGCAGCAGCTTCTCGGTCGCAGCGTCAAAAATCCGAACGCTCTTTCCCTCGGCGGCAAAGCTGAGCTTCTCGCCAGGACGATAGGCGCGCTCGGACGGGGCGCGGGCGACGATGGAACCTTCGGGCAGGTCGAGGTGGACGAAGGTTTCCGAGCCGTGCGGTTCGGCGACCCGGACCGTTCCCTCAATGAGGAAGGCTCCCTGGCCGTCGTCCGGCGTCGTCAGCGTCAGTTCCTGCGGCCGCACGCCGATGCTGACCTTGCGCTCGCCGGCGCCGGACGGCAGGCCGTCGCCGGCGTTCCAGCGGATGGCAGCGGCATTGGCGCCGAACTCCGCACGTCCCCCGCGTAAGGTCGCACCGATGATGTTCATCTCCGGGCTGCCGATGAAGCGGGCGGTGAAGATGTCGCCGGGGCGGTTGTAAAGGTCCATCGGCGCGCCGACCTGGAGGATATGGCCGTCGCGCATGACGACGATCTTATCGGCGAGCGACATGGCCTCGACCTGATCGTGGGTGACGAAGACAATGGTCGTGCCGAGGCGCTGGTGGAGCTGCTTGATCTCCAGCCGCATCTGGCCGCGCAACTGCGCGTCGAGGTTGGAGAGCGGCTCGTCGAACAGGAAGACGGCCGGATCGCGCACCATGGCGCGGCCGATGGCGACGCGCTGGCGCTGGCCGCCGGAAAGCGCGGCGGGGCGTCGGTCGAGCAGCTTTTCCAGCCCCAAGACTTTTGCGGTCTCGCGGATGCGGGCATCCTTCTCCGCCTTGCTCAGCTTCGAGGTATAGAGACCGAAGCCGATATTCTCCGCCACGGTCATATGCGGGTAGATCGCGTAGTTCTGGAAGACCATCGCGATGTTACGCTGCTTGGGCTCGCGCTGGTTGACGACCTCGCCGCCGATCCTGAGTTCGCCGCCGGAGATATCCTCCAGCCCGGCGATCATCCGCAGCGTCGTCGACTTGCCGCAGCCGGACGGGCCGACGAAGACGACGAACTCGCCGTCCTTGATCGCGAGGTCGATGCCATGGACGGCGGTGACCGAGCCGTATTTCTTGACGATCTTGTCCAAATCAATGCTTGCCATCACGCGCCTCCCGCAAGTTCGGCAATTTTCTGATCCAGTTCCTTCGCAGCGGCGGCTTCAAGCCGCGCGCGTTCCTCCGCCTGGGCCGCGAACGCGACCTGGTCGCGCCGATAGCCGGCAATCGCCGCCTCCAGCGCTTTCTTGCCCGGCCCGCCGAAGCGCTCGCGCACGGCGACGAAGTTCTCCGCCGACACGACCGTTGCGAAGGCCTCCGCGTCTAGTTCCGGCGCGCGGCCGGTCGCTTCCTCGAAGGCCGCGACGAACGGCGCATAGCCGTCGTCGGACAGGTCGCCGTCCATGGCGACGACGCTGCGGGCGACGACCGCGGCGATCTCGTGCGCCTGACGGAAGGAAAGCCCTTCCCGGCGAACCAGCGTGTCGGCAAGCTCCGTGATCGTGACGCAGGAGCGGCGCAGATTGACGGCGACCCGGCGCGGATCGATTTCGGCGGCGCGCACGACGGCGGCCAGAAGATCGAGCACGCGCTCGGCGACGTCGAAGGCCTGGTAGCCCATGTCCTGCGTCTCGCCCTCGCTGTCGTTCATGTCGGTGAAGGGCGTGTTGTGCATGACGTCGAGCATGGCCCGCGCCCGGCCGACCGTCTGGCTGGCGAGGTGGCGCAGGTGCTCGAAGGGCACGGGGTTGCGCTTCTGCGGCATAATCGAGGAGATCTGCACGAAAGCGTTCGGTAGATAGAGCTGCCCGACCTCGAAGCTCGACCAGAACTGAAAGTCCTGGATCGGGCGGCCGAGATGCAGGAACATCAGTTCCAGCGCGCCGTAGGTCGATGTCACATAGTCTACCGCCGCGATGCAGCTATAGGAATTCTGCAACGGGCTGTCAAAGCCGAGGAGATGGGCGACGCGGTGGCGATCGATCGGAAAGCCCGAGGTGGTGATCGCCGCAGCCCCCATCGAGGAGCGGTCGACGATCGTGCGCGCCGCCTCGATGCGTTCGATATCGCGGATCAGGATTTCGATCACCGCGCCAAGATAGTGGCCGTAGGTGCTGGGCTGCGCCGGCTGGCCATGGGTATAGGCGACGATGAGGGTCGCCTTGTCCCGCTCGGCGGTCTCGATCAGCGCGGTGAGCAACGCCCGGCTCTTGGCGAGTAGCGCGTCGATGCGCTCCTTGAGGCCGAGCTTGAACAGCGTGTGGTCGATATCGTTGCGCGAGCGGGCGGTGTGCAGCCGGCCCCCGAGATCGGGGCCGACGCGCGTCTTCAGCTCCTTCTCCATCAGGAAGAAGAAATCTTCGACCTCGCCGGTATAGGAAAGCGTTTCCGGATTGATCTCGCGGGCGATGGCTTCCAGCGCAGCCGCGATGCGGCCGCCCTGTTCTGCGGGGACGATGCCGGTTTCCACCAGCATCACCAGATGGGCGCGGTCGACCTTTTGTAGGGCCTGCGCGTGGTGCCGTTTCGCACCGTCGAACAGGGGCTTCAGCACCGTGCTCGTATAGACGGGATCGGGGAATTTCGTCCGGTCCCGGGATTGGGGTGTCATGATCTTATCCCTTCACGCCGCCGAGCATGACGCCGCGAACGATGTAGCGTTGGAAAAAGAGGAAGATGAGCAGCGTCGGGATGGTGGCGATGGCCGCCCCCGTCATGATCATTTCCCATTGGATGGATTGCTCGACGGCAAAGCTCGAAAGCCCGACCGGCAGCGTGTAGAGGTCCTTGTCGGTGGTCACGATCAGCGGCCAGAAGAACGCCGTCCAGTTGCCGAGGAAGGTGAAGATGGCGAGCGCCGAGAGGGCCGGCGTCACCAGCGGCATGGCGATCTTCCACCAGATCTGGAACTCGTTGAGCCCGTCGACGCGCGCGGCTTCGAGGAAGTCGTTCGGCACGGTCTCGAAGAACTGGCGCATCAGGAAGACGCCGAAGGCCGTCATCATGCCGGGGAACATGATGCCCCAGTAGCCGTCTAGCCAGCCGAACTTGCTGGACATCAGATACCACGGGATGACCAGCATCTCGGTCGGGATCATCAGCGTCGAGAGGATGGCGAGGAAGATCAGCTTGCGGCCGGCGAAGTCGAATTTCGCCAGCGTATAGGCGACCAGACTGTCGAAGAACAGGCAGGACGCCGTGACGACGACGGCGATCAGGCTGGAATTCAGGAACCACCGGACGAAACGGCCGTCCGAGAGCACGCGGATATAGTTGTCGAGCGTCGGGGCGGCCGGGATGAGGCGCAGGTCATAGACCTGGCCCGCCGACTTCAGCGAGGTCGAGAACATGAAGAGCAGCGGCGTGATCATGATGACGCCGCCGATGAAGAGCAGCGTCCAGGCGATCACGATGCCCGGCCGGAAACGGAAGGCGGTATTGTTGGTTGCGGTTACGGCACTCATGTCAGCGGCTCCTCAGGATCCAGAGCTGTCCCATCGAGATGGCGAACAGGATCAGGAACAGGACGACGGTCTGCGCGGCGGCATAGCCCATCTGGTAGGACGAGAAGGCCGTCTGGTAGATCATCAGGACGAGGGGTTTGGTGGTGTTAAGCGGCCCGCCGGGGTCGTTGCTCGTCATGTTGTAGACCTGGTCGAAGATGCGCAGGAACCCGATGGACGAGAAGACGACGAGGAAGACCGTGGTCGGCTTCAGGAGCGGCAGGGTGATCTTGCGCAGGATGGCAAATTCGCCGAGCCCGTCTACGCGCGCCGCCTCGTGATAGGTCGCCGGGATTGCCCGGAGGCCCGCCAGGAAGATGATGATCTGGAAGCCGAGGCCCGCCCAGATCGCTGTGACCATGATCGCCGGCAGACCTTGATCGACGGAGCGTAGGAACGGCTGCGCGGGAATGCCGAAGACGCCGAGCAGGCTGTTGATGACGCCGATCGGCGGGGGCTGGTAGAACCAGCGCCAGACCCAGGCCATGGCGGCGGCCGTGGTCAGGAACGGCAGGAAGTAGAGCGCGCGAATGAAGGCGTGGCCGAATTCGATGCGATCCAGATAATAGGCGATCATGAAGGACAGCACGATGCTGATCGGCGTGCCGATGAGCAGATAGGCGAAGGTGTTGCGGAACACCTGCCAGAACACCGGGTCGGTGAGCAGCGTCTTGTAGTTCTCAAGTCCGATGAAGCTTGCCGGGCGCAAAAAGTCCCAGTCCGTCAGCGAGAGATAGAAGGCTTCCGCCGTGGGATAGAAGCGGACCACGGTGAAGAACAGCATCGGCACGGCAAGGAAGGTCCAGGCCCAGATGATCTGCTTGGTCGAGATGGACAGGCGGTCCCAGGCGCGGGGCTTTTGCCCCGCAGCGGCCGCCGTTTGATTGAGCGACATGGGTTCGATCCTCAGTTGGCCTTGCGCTTGTCGAGAAGCTGCTGCTCTTTCGCGGAGGCCGCGCTCAGCGCCTCGGCGACCGGCTGGCCCTGCAGCAGCACCGAGTTCACCATGTCGATGGTGATCTGCCGCTGGGCGGCCTCGTCAACGAACAGCGTCGTGTGGGCGTAGTTGAGGCCGCGAATGAACGGGCCGTAGACCGGATGGGCAAGGTTCGCCTCCGACAGCGCGACGGACTTGCGCGCCGGCAGTTCGCCGACCTTTTCCAGCCATACCTTCATCGCCTTCTCAGAAGAGATGAAGGCGAGGAATTTTTCCGCCGCTTCCAGCTTCTCGCCCTCGGCCGTGCCGCCGATGGCGTTGGCGAAATAGCTGGCATAGTTCGAGCGCGTGCCGTCAGCGGCCGCCGGCAGTTCCGTCACGCCCCATTCGAAGCCGGAGATCGTGTTGAACGAGGCGAGGCGGAAGGTGCCGTCGATCACCATGGCCGCAAGACCCGCGCGGAACGCCGCCTGGCCCTCGTCCATGAAGCCTTCCTGGCCGACCTTCTCGCCGGTCTGCAGGCCGACGTAGAAGTCCAGCGCCTTGCGCCCGCCCTCGCTGTCATAGGTTACTTTCGAACCGTCGTCGGAATAGGGCGCGCCGCCGAACTGGCGGATGAGGATCTCGCGCCACCAGTTATGGTCCTGCCGGGCGATGTCGAGCGCCATGCCGACCGTCTGGAAATTGCCGGCACTGTCCTGCTTCGTCGTCGCCTTGGCGGCCTTCAGCATCTCGTCCAGCGTCTGCGGCGGCTTTTCCGCATCGAGACCGGCGTCCTTGAAGAGGTTCTTGTTGTAGAACAGCGCCATGGAGCGCACGGCGGTCGGCAGGCCGTAATAGTCCTCGCCGCGCTTCATCGCCGAGACGATCGGGAAGAAGTCCTTCTCGATATCGGCCGCCGGGAATTTTTCCTTCGAAAGCGGCTGGACGAGGCCGCCGGCGACGAAATTGTCGAGCCAGCCGTAGAAGAGCTGCACCACGTCCGGACCCTTGCCGGCGGCTTTCGCCGCGACGACGCGCGTCTGATAGTCGGCATAGGGGAAGGTCACCTGCTTGACGGTGATGTCGGGGTTTTCCGCCTCGAATTCCTTGATCAGCTCGTCCATCGCCTGGACGCGGCTCTCGAAGACATATTGCCAATATTCGATTTCGACGGCGCCGGCCGGCTGGGCGGCGAGAAGGCCGAGCGCGAGCGCTCCGGCTGACAGCATTTTACCGATGAGAACAGACCACGAGTCGACGCGTTGAGCATCGCCATTCCTCCCTTTGAGATCTCTCCACAGCGCTACGCAAGCGCTTGCGTAAAAAGCCAGAAGATAAGCATTTTGTCAATAAGTCGCGAGAATGCATGGATATCAGCATTAAAATGTTGATTCAGCTTATCTCTTAGCTACAATTCGGACATGGTAGCTTTCCAGGAAGTTTGAAAAGCTGCGCAAACGGAAGCGAAAAAATGAATGATCAAGGCAAGCCCTTGCGTAAGACGCAGCGGATCGATCTCAAAACCTTGGCCGAGGAGTTGGGCTTGGCCCAGTCGACGATCAGCCGCGCCCTCAGCGCGCATCACTCGATCCCGGAAAAGACACGGGCGCGCGTGATCGCCGCCGCCGAGAAGATGGGCTACAGTCCCAACGCCCGCGCTCGCGGACTTGCTACCGGTCGGACCGAGGCGATCGGCCTCGTTTTCCCGCTCGAACGGCTGCAATTGGCCCAGACGAACTTCGTCGATGTTCTGACCGGGATCAGCGACGTCGTCACGCGGCGCAATTACAGTCTTCTTTTGACGCCGTTTTCCGACAACGAGCAGGAGGTTCTTCGCAAGCTGGCAACCTCGAAGATCGTCGACGGCATCATCATCACCCGCCCGTTAGTCGATGATCCCCGCATTTCGCTGCTGCGCGATATCGGAATTCCTTTCGTCGTCCACGGCCGAAGCGACGTCGATCTTCCATATTCCTTCATCGATATCGACAACACGGCCGTCTTCGAGAAGCTTGGAGGGTTGCTGCTCGATTATGGCCACGAGCGGATTGCGGTCCTGAATTCCTTTCTGCGCTTCCGCTATGCGCATGCGCGAAGAGAAGGCTATCACAGAGCCTTTGCCGCGCGAGGTCGCGTTCCCGACCCCAACTTGATGTTCGAGACACCGATGACAATACAGTCGGGCTACGAACTCGCGACCGAACTACTGGCCAAGGAGGCGTCCCCGACGGCATTTCTCTGCGGCTCGGTCTTTCTGGCTCAGGGCGTCTATCGTGCAGTGGCCGAACGCGGACTTCGGATCGGGCAGGATATATCCGTGGTCTGTCACGACGACGGCCTCCGCGGCATTAAGCCGGCGGAGTTCGACCCGCCGTTGACAGCGACCTATCGATCCGTGCGTGAGGCGGGTGAGCACCTTGCCGAAATCCTGATCGATGCCGTCGAGGCAAACGGCAACAGGGAACCCACAAGGGAAATTTCGGAGGTGGACCTGATTTTGAGGAAGTCCGTCGGGCTGCATCGTGTTCATGACGGAAAAGCCGAACCTTGAACGCGTGCGATCAAGCTAGCCGTGAACACTTACAATCGGTCCCGCATCTTGCAAGCCCGTCCGATTTTGTATGTGAGCTCAAGCCGAGGCGCGACTTGCAGGCTCGATGATCCTATCCTTCGGATCGCATCTGTGCGAGCAGCTTCTGACGGAAGACCTCGGCCGGCGTCTTGTAGCCGAGGCACTTGCGCGGCGTCGTGTTCAGGCGGTCGCAAATTTCCTTCAGGTCCTGGTCGGTGATCGAGAGTGGATCGACATCCCTCGAAAGCCATTTCCTGGCCCGACCGTTGGTGTTCTCGACGGTGCCTTTTTGCCAAGGCGATTGTGGGTCGCAGAACCAGGTCGCGGAACTCCGTCCCACGGTCGAAGGTGATCGAGCGGCGTGCGCGGTGGGGCAGGGTCTGAAGCGCGCCGATGAGGCGCTCCATGATCGGCCGCGACTGCCGGTCGTTGTTGCGCAGGAGAACAGCAAAACGGCTGACCCGCTCGACCAGCGACGTCACGTTCGCCTTGCCGAACTTCTGGCGGAACTGGATGAGGTCGCATTCCCAGTGTCCGAACTGCTTGCGATCGGCGACCACGTCCGGTCGGCGCTGGATGTTGAGATCCGGGCTGAAGCGCTGGCCATGCCGGCGCCTGGCATGCCGCGGCCGGCGTCTGGCACGGTGTTCCGGCAGGTGTTTCCAAAGCTTGATGGCGTGACCATCCGCCGAATAGGCGAACTTGTAGATCGTCTCGTGGCTGACCGAGATCGGGTGGCGCTCCAGTCGCATACGGCCGGCGATCTGCTGCAGCGACCAGCCGTGCAGGATCCGCTCGATGACGGACTGGCGGACATGCAAGAAGCGGGCAAGCTTCCTGAGCTTGGTCCGACGCTCGCACGCCATGTCATGCGCCGTCACGCAATGGTAGCCACTGAGCTCTGGCCATTCCTTGTCGGTATAGACGTTACGCCGTACCTCGCGGAAAATCGTCGATCGATGGCGTCCAAGCTTCTCCGCAAATGATATCGATACTCAGGCCGGCGTGACGCCAGCGCGCGATCCTGCGGCGTTCGTTCAGGTCCAGATGGGAGTAGGTGTGTTTCATGACAGCGTCCTTGCGATAGATAACCCATTGGCATCATTCGCAAGTCGCACTTCAAACTTGAATCCACCGTAACGTTATAACATATAGCATAACCTTCATTATGGAACTGTCGCCGATACAGAACGATTTTGTGGTTTAAGTCGGTATCACGCCATCCCCTACAACGATAACCCAAAAGCGATATCGTTCCCCGTTGTTAACGTTTGAGTCGTCACGGACCGCTCTCAGCTCAAAGGCGCTCCCCTCCACCACTTGCCAAACACCCGTTCCGTTCCGGCGTGTCGAGACGGTCGTCGGCTGCTCTGATTCAGCCCCTCCGTCGAGTGACGCCATCGTCGAAGCGCAGACTCAGCCGTCACTGACGCTTCGGCCGTCCGCTACAGGCTTGCGAGTCGATCATGCCACATGAATGCCTCTGAAAGGCTATTGACTAGACAATTAGAATTGGATTACGTTTCCGTTTGTCTAGTCAATAAGATTTGCACGTCACGAAGCGTAGCAAGGGGAACAAGATGCACACGAACAGACGAACCATCCTGAAAGGGATGGCCGGTATTGCGGCCATCATTGCGACCAATCCCATCTCCGCCCTGGCACAGGACGGCGCAGGCGGCGTCCTCCGGGTGGCAGCGGCAAAGCCTGCGGGCGACCTCAATCCACATGCCTTCAAGGGCCTGTGGGCGGCGCAGGATCTCATCTTCGAACCGTTGCTGCGCTATGAGCATGGCGGCACTTTCTCACCGGCACTTGCGACCGAATGGCAGGTCGAGGATGGCGGCAAGCTGCTTCGCTTCAAGCTCCGCGAGAACGTCAAGTTCCATGACGGCGCACCCTGGAATGCCGAGGCCATGATCTGGAACCTCGATCGCTGGATCGGCCAGGGACGCAACGGGTGGATGAATGCCTCGCGTCTTTTCGACGGCCACAAGATCATCGACGACTACACCGTCGAGATCACCTTCAAGGAGCAGGTCCTCGGTCTCCTCAACGAATTCTCCTACGTGCGGCCCTCCCGGTTCCTCAGCCCGAAATCGGTCGATGCTGAAGGCAACTACCAGAAGCCAGTCGGTACCGGGGCCTGGACAGAGGAACAGGCCACGAACGAGGGAAGCGTATTCGAGCGCTTCGAAGACTACTGGGGCGACAAGCCAGGCTACGAGCACATCGAGTTCAAGGTCCTGCCGGATTCGCGTAGTCGCATGGCAGCCATACGCGCCGGAGACATCGACATCACCGGCGGCGAGTTCGTCGCGCCGATCAAGGCGACCGAAGCCGTCACCCTCCAGGCCGCAGGCGTGCCCGTCATCGTCGAACAGGGAACATCGACCATCGTCGCCGGACTCAATCCCGACCGCAACCCCGCCCTGAAGGATCTCAAGGTGCGCCAGGCGATCAACATCGGGTTCGACCGGCAGGCCATCTCGCAGGTTCTCTACAAGGGTCTGGCCAAGCCGGCCGGAAACATCTTCCCCGAAACCGTTCCCCTCGCTGGAAAGCGCTTCCCGGCACCGGAGCGCGACGCGGACGCCGCGCGCAAGCTCCTCGATGAGGCCGGCTGGACGGGCGACGGCATAAGAGAAAAGGATGGCAAGCCACTCAGCATCGAAGTCGTCGTGAGCGAGGAGCAACTCGCCGGATCGCGCTCGCTCGCGGAAGTGATGCAGGCGCAGCTCGGCGAGATCGGCATCGACATCAAGATTCGCTCGGTCGACCACGCCTCCCGTCATTCCGACATCCCGGCACGCCACTTCGATATTGCGCTGTTCACCACATTCGGTGCCCCTTACGAGCCCTTTGGCACGATCATCGGCCTGCTGCTGTCGACCTACGACAACGGCGTGGACGGAAAGCTGGTCATCGATCCCGACCATCTCGATCCGCTCGTCAACGCCGCCGCGTCGGCCTCGGACGACACAGTGGAGCAGGCAACGCAGGCTATCTACGACTATATGCACCAGCAGGTCTCCTGCATGCCGTTGTTCTACATCCCCGCGATCTGGGCGCACACCGATCGCGTGACCGGCTTCAAGGTGCCTTCCACCGAGTACGACCTGCCCTATCAGGGCGTGGCGCTCAACACCTGAGGACCATGCCATGCGTACGTTGATCTCCATCCGCCTGCGCAACGCGGCGGTGCTGCTGGTGCTCGCCACCATGCTATGTTTCACCCTGGTGGTGTCGGCGCCTGGTAACGTTGCCGTCCTCATCGCCGAACTGCGTTCCCCGAAGGCCACCTTCGAACAGATCCGTGTGGTCGAGAAGGAGTTGGGGCTCAACGATCCGCTGATCGTCCGATACGGAAACTGGCTCGGCTCCGCCCTCAGGGGCGACCTCGGCATCTCCTACAAGACCGGCGAGAGCATCGGCCTGTCTCTGGCGGGGCGCCTGCACGTCACCGGCATTCTTGTCGCCGGCGGCGCGCTCTTCGCGATGGTCCTGAGCTTCGCGCTCGGGTTCATCGGGGCGCTCATGCCGGGACGCATCGGTGACGCGGCTTGCCGCGTCATCGCTCTGCTCGGTGCTTCGATGCCGTCCTTCTTCGTCGGTGCGCTCCTCATATACGGGTTGGCCGTGGAGCTACGATTGCTGCCGACTTTCGGCAGCGCGGGTCTGTCCAGTTGGATCATGCCGTGGATGACAATCGGCCTCCTGCCCGCAGCCGTGCTCAGCCGCGTCGTGCGCGTCGGCCTGGAGGAAGCCATGGCCCGGCCGTTTGCCCTGACGGCATCGGCCAAGGGCCTGTCGCGCGGGCGTATCATCTTCCGGCACGCGCTTCCAAACATTGCGCCGACCTACATCAACGCACTCGGCGCGCAGGGCGGCGCCATGGTCGTCGGCGCCGTCGTCGTGGAGCCGCTTTTCGCACTGAAAGGCGTCGCCGATTTTTTCCTTCAGGGCGTGCTGTTTCGCGACTTCATGGTCGTCCAGGCCTGCCTCCTTGTCTTCCTCACCTCCTTCATCATCCTGAATCTGCTCGTGGACATCGCAATGATGTTCTCCGATCCGAAACTCCGTCGTCAGGGAGCCAACGCATGAGGATTCTCCAAGACTTTGCACGGTCGCTCCGCCAACTGCCTCGGGTCTCGGTGGTCGCCGTCGGCCTGTTCGTCACGCTCGGCGTGCTGGCCCCCTACATCGCCCCGCACGATCCCAATACCCAGGACCTGCTTGCCGCCCATGCCGGCATCTCCTGGGACCATTGGCTCGGCGCCGATCATCTCGGCAGGGATACACTGAGCCGGCTGATCGTTTCCGCCCGGACATCGCTCGTCGGCATGTGCCTCGTGCTGCTGATCGCGCTCTCCGTCGGCATCACCATCGGAACGATCGCCGGCTACAAGCGCGGCTGGGTCGAGGAAGTGCTGATGCGGATCGTCGATGTCGGCCTGGCAATGCCGAGCCTTATCGTTGCGCTGGCCGTTATCGGCATCTTCGGAACCGGCTACTGGAACATGATCTTCGCGCTTGCTCTGGCATGGTGGCCGGGCAGTGCACGCATCAGCCGCGCGGTAGCCGTTGGCGTGATGAACCGCCCTCACATCGAATCCCTGCGGGTGCTGGGCGCAAGTCCCATGCGGATCTATTTCCACCATCTGCTGCCGACGACCGTCGGTTCCGTGCTGGTCTATGCGACGGCCGATGCTGGAGCGGTGGCGCTTTCGATCGCGACATTGAGCTTTCTCGGTCTCGGCATCCAGCCGCCGACGCCAGAATGGGGGCAGATGCTGGTCGATGCACTCCCCTATCTCGAAACGGTACCGATGCAGGTGATCCTTCCTGGCCTCGTCCTGACCGCCGTCGTGATCGGCTTCAATCTGCTCGGCGAATCCATCGCGCTCAACCGGGTGCCGACACCCTTGTCGCGCAGCACCCTTGCCAGCCGCCGCATGCTGGCTTCCAACTGGACGAGGGCTGAGCAATGACAGGAGATCTCCTTCAAGTCAGGAATCTGACCGTAGACCTGTTCACCGCCAGAACTGCGCTTCGTCCGGTCGATGACGTCAGCTACGCGGTCAAGGCGGGGGAAACGCTGGCGATCGTCGGCGAGAGCGGCAGCGGCAAGACCGTATCGAACTTCGCCCCTCTTGGTCTCATGCCGACCGGGGTCGTGGCTGATATCCACGGCTCCATTCTCTTCGACGGTACCGAACTCGTGGGAATGCCGGACGCGCAGTTACGCAAGATCCGCGGCGGCGGCATCGGCACCATCTTCCAGGATCCGATGAGCGCACTCAACCCGGCTCTGAGGGTCGGCAGGCAGATTGCTGAGGTCGGCGAGCTTCATCTCGGACTGACCTCCATGCAGGCCGAGGCGCTTGCGCTCGAACTGCTGAAGCTAGTGAGGATGTCCGATCCCGAGACACGGCTACGCCAGTATCCCCACGAGTTGTCCGGCGGACTGCGTCAACGCGCGATGATCGCGATCGCCATTGCCGGGGAGCCCAAGCTTCTCGTCGCCGACGAGCCGACGACTGCACTGGATGTGACGGTGCAGGCGCAGATCATCGCGCTCCTGAAGGACCTGCAGCGGCGACTGCACATGGCGATCGTCCTGATCACCCACGACATGGGCGTTGTCGCCAGTACCGCCTCGAAAGTGGCGGTCATGTATGCCGGACGCGTGGCGGAATACGGGACGGCAGAACAGGTCCTACTCGAGCCGAGGCATCCCTATACGTCAGGCCTCATCGCAGCACTTCCGCGTCCCGAGGATCCGCCCGGCTCTGCCTTCCGCGGACTGCCGGGCGCACCGCCCGTTCTCGGCGCGCCGGTTCAGGCATGCGCCTTCGCCCCGCGCTGTCCGCTGGTGATCGAAACCTGCACCAGGGCCGTTCCGCATCTGCTGTCCACGCCCGGCGTCTCCGCGACCGCCTGCCATGTCGTCAACGAACTTCGTCTGAAGGAGCCAGCCCATGCCTGAACCCCAGCCGCTGCTGCGCGTCGACAACCTCGTGACCCGCTTCAAGAGCGTTGAACGAGGCAAGTGGATCTCGGCCGTGGACGATGTCTCGATCACGCTTGCCCCCGGCGAGATGGTTGGCCTCGTCGGCGAATCCGGTTGCGGGAAGTCGACACTGGGTCGCACGATCGTAGGGCTGGAGCGACCGCAATCCGGTCGGATTTTGCTTGACGGCGTCGATCTGTCGACCCTGCGCGGCGCCGAGCTTCGCAAGCGACGTCGTGCGATCCAGTACGTTTTCCAGGATCCATACGCCTCCCTTAACGATCGGCAGACGATTGGAGAGGCGATCGGAGAGGCCCTGATCATCATGGGCGTCTCCGACCCAGCCGATCAGCGCCGCAGGACCCGTATCCTCCTCGACCAGGTCGGCCTTCCCGATGCGCTGGCCGAGCGCTATCCGCGGGAGCTGTCCGGCGGCCAGCGGCAGCGCGTGGCGATCGCACGATCGCTGGCGGTGGAGCCGCGGGTCCTGATCTGTGACGAGCCTGTCAGCGCGCTCGATCTCTCGATCCGGGCTCAGGTGATGAACCTGTTTCTGAGCCTTCACAAGGACCTCGGGGTTGCGTGCCTCTTCATTGCGCACGATCTCGCGCTGGTCCGTCAGGCAACGAGTCGAACTTATGTGATGTACCTCGGAAAGATCATCGAGGAGGCCACATCCGCTGAGCTTTATGCCCGGCCGAGCCACCCTTACTCGAAGGCCCTTCTGGGCTCCATCCCGAGTGCGGATCCCCGGATCGAGGCGACACGCAAGCCCCCTGAGATTTTCGGCGACATTCCGAGCCCGACCAATCCGCCTTCCGGCTGCCGCTTCAGAACCCGCTGTCCGCATGCGGCAGACGTTTGCGCGACAGCGGTCCCGCCACGGTTCGCTCTGACGCCGTCCCACAGTGCAAGCTGTGTGCTGGCCGAAGGCTTCTATGCCGAGGGTGCGGGGCAAGCCCGTCCGTATTCAGTTCCCGCCCAGCGAGACATCCAACCCATGCATGCGCGCTGATGGCCGCATCTGCGAGAGGACAAAAAAATGACAAACCAATCGGTAGGAAACACCTCACATCTGAAGAAGGCCCCCGACGACGAGGCCTACTGGCTTTCCGTCCGGGAAACGATGGACCCGCTCTACGTCAACACCCAGCTCGTCAACACCCGCCGAGGCCCAGCTCCCCTATCCGTCAGGGAGAAGGTTCGAGCGCTGGTCGATCTGTCGCTCTCCTACGAGCTCGACGAATACGAGCCCTTCAAGGCACTGAAAGAGAGCGGTTCTTCGGTGGAGATCCGAAGCCTGCTCGCCGACTATTTCGGCGCTTCCGCAAACGAGATCGCCCTGACCCGCAACGCGATGGAGGGCATCGCGACGGTCTTGAACGGCTTTGACATGAAGCCGGGCGAGGAGATGCTGGCGACAAAGTTCTGCTACGATTCCAACCTCGCGATCATGAGGCAGCGCGCACGGCGTGACGACATCACGATCAAGCTCGTTGAACTGCCCTTCGGCCCTGCAAGCGAAGAGGAAATTCTGACCGCCTTCGAAAACGCGATCAGCGAAAAGACGCGACTGCTCTCCGTCCCGCACGTCATCGCAAGGACCGGTCTGGTTCTGCCGGTGAAGGCAATCAGCGAACTGGCGCGCAGCCGTGGCATCTTCACCTTCGTCGACGGCGCCCACTCGGCCGGTCATCTTGACCTTAAGTTGGACGATCTCGGTTGCGACGGCTATGCGGCCTGCCTGCACAAGTGGATGTATGGACCGAGGGGAACCGGCTTCCTGCACGTGCGCAAGGATCAGATTGCGAAGATCTGGCCCCTCTTCGCGAGCTGGTCCAACAAGCCGGCGGACTCGATCGAAAAGTTCGAAGAAGTCGGAACGGTGTTCAAGGCGCTGCCCGCCTCGATTCCCGAAATGATCTCGTTCAACCGGGATATCGGCCAAGCCGAGAAATCCGCGCGTCTGCGCTATCTTAGGGATCGCTGGGCCTCGCGGCTGCGCCACCACGAGCGAATCCGGCTCCTGACCGATATTGACGCGGCTCCCGGAACCAGTTTCGGCGGCTTCGTCGTCGAGGGCATGGACGCGGAGCATTTTGCCCGCGTGCTGCTGGATGAGTTCGATATCCACGTGAAGGCCTTCACCATGGAGGAGGATGCGTCTATGACGGGCATTCACCTGTCACCGGGGCTGGCCAACACCGTCGAGGAGATCGATTCCTTCGTGGAGGCGACACTCGCGATCCTGGCGCGCAGTCACAACAGCTTCAGGCAGGCAGTATGACCAGACGATTGTCGAGTGTCGTCAGGCGCTCGGCACCGTTCTGCTCCACGATCAACGTGTCCTCGTACATGATACCGCCCCAGCCGGGGCGGTAGTAGGGGGTTTCGACATTGATCACCATTCCCGGAACGAGCGGCTCGGAACGATCAGGGCCAATGGTCGGGAATTCATGCGAATCCAGTCCGAGGCCGTGACCGACGTGGTGGCGCCGGAACTGAGGAAGGCCAGCAGCGCGTGTCGCATCCACCGTGGCATGGAATACTTCCGCCGTTTGTTTGCCGGCTAGAACCTGTTCCAGAGCCACGGCTTGTCCCGCCAGCAGTGCGGCGCTGACGCTGACGATCTCCTCCGATGGCTCGCCCACCACGGCGGTGCAGGCCGTATCGGACCAATATCCCTCGACCGTTCCGCCCATATCGATGCGGACGATATCCCCCGGATGCAGGATCCGACGGGTCGCGTAGGCATCCGCGAGCGCTGCCCTAGGTCCCGACGTGACGACCACGAAACCGGGGCGAACGCCCTCTCGGATCATGG
Organism: Shinella sp. WSD5-1; assembly: GCF_963942435.1. Taxonomy (GTDB): domain Bacteria; phylum Pseudomonadota; class Alphaproteobacteria; order Rhizobiales; family Rhizobiaceae; genus Shinella; species Shinella yambaruensis. The sequence goes on along the minus strand of NZ_OZ012606.1, from coordinate 103,396 downwards.
CAGCGGTGATATCGGCTGCGACGTCCGCCTCGCTCACCCCTGCCCGCGCATTCGCCAGCGACAGCGACAGAGCCTGCTCTGTCAGCTTTGTAGCGTTGCGGAGCAAGCCGATCTCGGCGGCGCTCTTGACCGACCGCGCTCTGCGGAAGATCCTTCCCGCATTTGTCAGAGCAAGAGCAGGCAGGGTCGAAGCAGAGGCGAATGCCGTGGGATCGGCATCGAACGCCACGCGCTTCTTGCCCCCTGAAAGCCTGTCGATTGCTGCCGCAAGCGCTGCATCGAAGTCCGAAAACGGCTCGAACCGAATGTCTCCGTCCGTTAGCTCAGCTGCATCATCGAAGAAGAAGCGTCCATATCCCATGTAAATGAACGGCCTTGCGGAGAACTCCGCAGCACCCCAGAAATCCGCGACGGGACCCACGAGGATCATCTCGTCGCAATCGAAGACCACCGCCATCCTATGACCGGGATCCGTATCGTAGGCCATGCTTCGATAGCCGGAACAATAGACGACGTTGGAGAGCTTGGTCGCGACGAACACAAGATCGCGTCCTCCGCCGATGGCGACCACCCTATCTCGTTTCATGCACGCGAGGGCGCCGGGCGCGAGTCTGGTCGTCATGGCTGAAGGGGATTGAATTCGCCGACGAACTCGTTCTGTTCGGCGGGATATATCAACTTGACGGACGTCACCGGAAGATCTTCCGCCCATGTCTGCCGGAGAGAAATGAGCAACGCCGATCCTTCCGCCACATCCAGCAGTTCGGCCTCCTGAGCAGAGGCGACCGTGGCCCGGATAGTGTGGCGTAACCGTGTGCACGGCAGCCGGGCCAGCAGCCAGATATTGGGCATTTCCGCTTCGAAGTCGGTAGTGATGGCTTCCGGTGCCGCGTCAAGGTTGATGTATCGTTCCTCAAGCACTTCCGCCTTTCCGAAGCCGCAATGAGCTGCTTGGAGCTTGAGGAGCGGGGTGTCGGAGGCGATCGCAGGCCACATGTCGAGTACGCTCTCGCCCTTCAGCTTTAGCGTTTTGCGCACCTTATAGGTATAGGTCCGGCCTCTGGCCTCCACCTCCTGCCGCACATCGAGAAAGCCGATGACGGCGTGCGTCTCCGTCGATCTGGCAACGGTCGTGCCCTGCCGGCGCTTGCGATCCAGAAGGCCGGCCTCGGAGAGTTTGGAGAGCGCCTTGCTGACGGTCGCACGCGTCGTCGAATACGCGTCCATGAAGGTGAATTCGGGTGGAATGCGATGTCCCGGCGGCCACCGCCCGCTCATGATCTCGGACCTGATCGCGCGTTCGATCTGCTTGAACAATGGCCCCTCACCATCGAGTGGAGGCGTATGCCAGGGTTCTTCGACGTGATGTGCCATGAAAAGTGCCATCCAGAGATTATTAGCTCGACCTTCATGAACCATGCAAATTGTCTAGTCAATAACGATGAGCACGGAGGAGGTTTACAACCGAATACGTGGCAAATCGGTTATGCCAGACCATATTTCGAGAGAGGCAACTTGCCTCCTTTGATCAACGCCTTTAATGCGTCCACAATCGAGCCGAGGCAGGGCGGCGACGTCTTGCCGGAAAACGCATCCGTCGCCGCTTCCACGGCCGCGAGCACCGTCGGGGCAGCAATGCCGGCCCAGTCGTGCGTGTGGAAATGGATCGGCAGATTGGTCGACCGCGCAGCGCCTTTATAAGCACCTTGGCCACAGCCGGCTTCAAGACGCCCACTATGTCCTTGACCCCGATCATGTGGGCGGCGGCCTTTTCCAGCTCTTTTATCCTGGCTTCTGAAAATGAATACCTACAAGTCCGATAACGCGATAGGGTGCTCAAGCCTAGAGTATCCGTTTTGGTGAAGGAAATGATTTTGTCCATTTCCGACGGTCCTTGAGCAGGGCGTTTGCCAGCACGATGAGCTTTCGCATGATGGCTGTTATTGCGAGCTTCGAGGCTTTGCCGCCCGCTTTGAGCTGGTGGTACTTTGCCCTGAGTTCCGGATTGAAGCGCATGGCGACGAGGGCCGGCATGTAGAGCGCCTGGCGGACGTTGGCGCGGCCGCCGCGGATGAAGGCGCGTGCGGCCCGGTTGCCGGACTGGCGTGCGACGGGGGCGAGGCCGGCGAGAGAGGCGGCCGCGCCGTTTTCGAGCATTCCGAGCTCGGGCATGTCGATGATCAGGGCGAAGGCGGTTATGGTCGAGACGCCCGGGATCGAGACGAGGATGTCGAAGCGGCCGGCGAGGTCCGGATCGGCCTTGACGATCGCCATGATCTCGCTCTCGATGGCGGCGATCTGGCGTCCGATCTGCCTGAGCTGCTCCGCGTTGTGACGCTTGAGGATGGCAAGGGTCAGCGTCTTGGCCCTGTTCCTGGCGGCCGTGCGGTTCTTCACCAGCGCCTCGCGGGCCATGTGCAGGTCCTTGAGATCGTTGAGGACCGGACGACGCACCGGCCGCGCGTCGAGGTCGAGTACAGCACCCATGCGCGCCAGCATGGCAGCGTCGAGCCGGTCGGTCTTGGCAAGCTTTCCCGTGGCTTCGGCGAACCGCCTTGCCTGGCGTGGGTTGACCTTGACCAGCGCACAGCCCACATCCGCCAGCCTTCTCTCGAAGGCCCGGTGATAGGGACCGGTCGGCTCGTAGACGATGTGCGCGTCGGGCTGGCTCAGCCAGTCCAGGAAGGCCCGATGGCCGGCGGTGTCGTTGGCAAAACGCCGGCTTTTGCCGTCGCTCGTCCTGTAGGCGTCGAGATGGTCTTTCGAGATGTCGACCCCGATGGTATCCTTTGTCATCTTTCGCTTGTCCTGTGCTTGTCGTCCGCAGCCGAGCTGCGGGTATCCGTTCAGGCCTCAAGAGAAAGACGAGGGCGATCAAACTCTAGCTCGACCCGTCAAACGGTCTGCATTTCAACGATCCGACCCTCGCCGCTGAGGGAGGGCGGCTACTCTCTCACAGCGGACCCTTCTTCGCCCATTCGGCAGCGAAAGTTATAAGACAAGCATTTTCGATGAAGGCAGAGTCAGTTTGAGGATTCACGCCGCCGGCGTTGTCTGGTTCTCAACTGCTGGTGAGTTGCCAGGTGGTCATTCGACGAGGAGCCTTAGCGTGGACCTTCGCGGTCGAGCGATTGCGGCGATCGAAGAGGGAGTTTCAACGCGAGAGGCGGGGGTTGAGTCCGTGTCGGAATCGCAACGGCTGGGGCCTGGTATCGGCGCTATCGTGAGACTGACTAGACGGAGGCGCGCAAGCAGGGCGAGCGTTCACGCTCGAAGCCTGAGGCTCACGAGGCTTTCATCCTCGGCTTTGTCGATGCGGCGCCAGATATAAAGCCTGCCGAGATTGGCGACGCCTTGCCTTTCAGCGCAGTGTGGAGGCTGCACGCTCGACGGTCTGGCTTTCCTCGATTGCCGACGCATTATGTTCAGAAAAGACGGCACACGCCTCTGAGCAGCAGCGCCCGATGTCCCGCGCCGTCGCATATCTTGATTCGACGACCAACTTACCCTCGACCCCGCGACTTTGATCTTCATCGACGATGACTGCCGCGTCCACGAAGATGGCAAGCCCGCGAGGGCGAGCATCACACGGCGAGCGAAGCCGGGCGACCGTTCCCCACGGCTGTTGATATCGGTCGGATATGACCAGTTTTTCATTTGGCCTTGCCCCGGCTAAAGCGACGCAAAGGCTTGGGATCATAGGCAATTTTATTGCTATTCGTGGGTCGCGACAAACTCACAAAGCGCTTCAAATCCTGGCGACATTTGACAGTCACTTGCCAGAAGGCGATGCTGGCGCGCGACGGGCGGTGGCTGATGACCGCCGGCCTGGTGCTGGTCCGGCAAAAGCCGGGTAGCGCCAAGGGCGTCAAGTTCATCACAATTGAGCACGAGACTTGCCCCGCGAATGTCGTCGTCTGGCCAAAACTGTTAGAGCGGCGACGGCACGTCGTGCTCGGCTCGTCCATGATGGCGATCAACGGCCGGATCCAGCGTGAAGGCGAGGTCGTTCACCTGATTGCCCAGAAAATGTTCGATTAGATTCGCCCTCAACACGCCAAAACAGGTGATGCCGACGCTCTAAGCCCTATTCCAGCAGCACCTCTCCGCTGCGCAACTCGATGCAGCCCCTCCAGCTTGGCGCAGAAGTGCCCTCTCTTGGATCCTGTAGAATCGTGCTCTGTGGGTTGAATCTTACAATTTCAATCGTGGGGATCAGATTTCTGAGGGGGGTAAATTGGCAACCAGCCGTCGCTCGTCCGGCCGATTTCCGCGCAGCGCCATAGCCGGCGCGTGCCTTCAGCCATTGAAGCCATCGACCGCATACAATTTTGATCGTGTTAGGGCGGTTCCAGAACCCGTTGACGCGGTTTTCGGAAACGCTGATAAGGCCCATCCTTGCAGCATCGCGAATGGCATAACGCGCTGTCGTGCATCCGACACCCGCACGCGCAGCGATTTCGGGCAATGACATCGTCGAATTGCCGCGTTCCATGACCGCCTGCGCAATGATGGAGAGCACCGCCAGCTTGCTGACTGTGAAGTCTCGGGCCAGGCACGTTGGAATGATGCAGTCCTTGGCGAGCCCCCGCCGGCGAAGCCAGCAAGCAGCCCGCTTCTGCAAAGGAATCGCCGGACGGCAATGACGGGGGCATCCCTTCGCCCGAACCGTTCGCATCACTGTGCTGATCGACATCCGCCGGTGCTCGATGACAGGGGCAAGATATTCCATCTCTTCGTCGGCGATCAGTCCTTCGCCGTTCAGTACCCAGGCCGCTTTCGCGCATTCATCGACCTGCTCGTGCGTATCCGCTGCAAGTAGGCGCGCCAATAGGTTCGGCCCATAGGCCGTTCGGATCGTGGCAAGCATGATCTCTCCATTCCGATGATGTCAGGGAGGAACCAGAGCGTAGGACACACGTATCCGAGGCAAGAATTAGCTTGCAGCGGCGGCGTCATTGTGCAAAAAAACCAGTGGCTATAAGACTTTTGCGCACATTTGTGTGTCACTCGACCCGTCTCTCCGAGGCGGGTTTTTATTTTGTCTACGGCATGGAACCTCCATTGCTCGCTTCCTGGCAAAGCGAGTCACAACAGTAATTATATTTTACACTTTCACCAACGTTAAAGCTGCTCCGCCGCGAAAACGCCGTTTTTGACTCGTGTAGGAGTTGCGCGCCCAATGAGCTGGCGGAATCAAATCCGCCCGTTCCGCCATCACCTTATCGAACGCTGCTCCGCCATACTCCACGTACAGGGATCGAACGATTCCCTCATCGTCGGCGCTGTTCGACGGGGACAGGAAAGGATGACCGCAAATGGCCAATGAGAGTGCCGCCGAACTCGTGCGATTCCTCGCAGAGGAACTTCGACGCCGAGGGACGACGCTTCCTGAATTCGCGGAAACGACGGGTATAGCGGAAGAGCGGCTGGAATATCTTCAGTCTGACGCCTGGCATCGTCTGACGGTCAAGGAAATCGGCACGATTGCGGAGTGCCTTCAGGTCGACCTCACGGCCATTTGGTCAGCGCTTGTCGAGAAGCATGGAGACAGGATGGGCGAACCGCCCCGCCCATAGCCCGCTTCCGTTGTCCTTGGCGATGGCCTCGGCAACCGCATAGGCAGCGGACACCGGAGCGCCTGAAGGGTACGCGGCGGCAAATGCAGCGCCAGAGGATATGAGCGCTGTCCCGACGTCGACAGTGGCATTGTCGAGCTGGGCGGCGCAGACAACAAAGGACGCATCGTCATTGGCGCGGCCGACGGACTGGCAACCAATCGAACCGGTCGAAAAAAGCGCTGCAAGGGACGCAATCGACTGCATGCCGCAATCGCTTTCCGTTCCATCGGGAGCATGATAGGCCGTTCCTCGAATGCACGCTTGCACGCCGAACAGCCTGAATTTCCGGCCTTCGTACTGCCAGCTGTCGCCCGTTTCAAAACTCACCGCCGCAGGAAACGAGATGGTCTGCTCCTGCGCGCGCGCCGTCGTCGCCAGCAGCAGGGCCATGGCGAGGGAAAACTCAATCCGCATTCTGGAATCCCATCGATCGTGAAAGCGATTGCGATGCTTCGAGGTCCGGTCGGCGGGATCGGCCGTCGTCTGTCCGTCCGATTGCCGCGAGGCCGAGGAAAACCATGCTGTCGTCGTCGTTGACGGTTCTGAACGGCTCGCCGTGACCGCCGACAAGGACAAAACATGACGCCGGAATGGTCTCGCCAGCCACGGGCGTCAGCAGCTGGGTCTTGCAGAGAATGACGCTGGCGCGCCTGTTATAGACCGCCTCGGCATAGTCGCGCGCCGCATCGGCGCAGCTCCAAGACTGCACACGGTTATAGATCACCTTGTCCGTCGGACAGGCGGTCAGGCCGCGCAGAGCGATCTTCTGGCCCCCGATCGTTCGCTCGACCGGACCCTCAATTGCAACCTTCCCTTCCAGCCTTGCCACAGACCGCGCGACAAGCCTTCCATCGGCGTCAAAGCGTTCCAGCACGAACGTCCTCACCCCATCTTGTCGGTACTGGCGAAGGTAGTTTGGCGAGGGTTCCCCATAGGGATTTTCATCCTGCGAAATCGCGAAACCCGCGCCACCTACCAAAAGGCATGCGGCAATGGCCGTAACCTTGAGTTGTTTGTACATAGCAGAAATAGCCATTTCTGAATTGACAGGGGAATCCCATACGAATAAACTATAGTTTATTCATCGATGCGGCAACCCGGACAATCGAATTGAAAACCACCGTCCTATTCTTCCTTATCGCCACCTCGGCGTTGTCCGCGCAAGCCTGCGATCCGGTCGATACGAACCGCGTTCTGGAGATGGTGAGGACCATCGCCACCAACGAAGACCTGGACCTCGATCTGGCGCTCGCTGTGGTTGACGTCGAGAGCGCCAGCGGTCAGCACCAGGTCTCGGATGCGGGTGCCGTCGGCATCATGCAGCTGATGCCGGAAACCGCGTCCGACTATGGCGTGACCGACCGTTGCGACCCGGAGGAAAACATCCGCGCCGGTGTCCGCTATCTCAAGAAGCTCTACGGGGAGTTCGACGATCCCTTGCTGATGCTCGCCGCCTACAATGCCGGCCCGGAGCGGGTTTACCAGAAGGGCGGCATTCCTGAATTCAACGAGACCGCCCAGTACATCGTCAAAGTGATGAACCGCTGGACGCTGAACGCCAAGGCCTCAGTGGCGCAGGAAAAGCGCGCCGGAAACCGCCTCCCCCGAAAAGAGACCGTTGCGCTGGCGCCTTCGCCCTGGCGCGACCAGCACGTCTGGACCGCCGAATAGCGCCGGTCCCCCGATCATCCTCCCAAGACACGAAGGACTTCGCATGAGCAATACCCCGATCACGCCGCGCCCGCGCGGCAAGGCCGTCCTGTCGCTTGCACTGCTCGCGACGACGATCGCCCTGGTTCCAGAACTCGCCTATGCGCAATCGGCGGCGCCCGTCGAAGGCATCCTCGAATGGTTTGTCGGTGTCCTGCAGGGCAGTGTCGCGCGGTCACTCGCCATCATCGCCGTCTGCTTTCTCGGCTTCCTGTTCCTGACCGGCCGCATGGCCTGGCAGGGCGCGATCTCCATCGTCATCGGCATCGCCATCATCTTCGGCGCCGCCGAACTGGTCGACGCCATGAAGGCAGCAGGGGGTGTCTGACATGCGTGACGATGCGCCCGATGTCGAACCGCTCATCCAGCCGCTGACCCGGCCGCCGACATATTTCGGGGTCGATATCATCGTGTTCGTGGTGAACGGCATCTTCGGGATCGTCATCTTCATCGCATCGTCGAGCTTTCTCGCGCCGCTGGTCGTCCTGCCCGTCCATTTCATCGGGCTCTACCTGTGCCAGCGCGACATCCACATCGTCCGCGTGGCGCAGGTGTTTCTTTCGATGCGCCGCGCGATCCGCAACCGGCGCTTCTGGAAAGCGGGGAGCTACGCCCCATGAACATCGTCAATCACGACCTGAAGTTCGGACGCGAGCGCGCCCGCGATCTGGGGATCGGCACGCATGTACCCTATCTTCGCCATGTCGATGAGGAGACCATCGTCACCAAATCTGGCCTGTTGCTGCAGGTGATCCGGCTGTCCGGTCTGCCCTACCAGACCATGGACCAGGCCGAGATCAATGCGCGGCTCGCCAACCGCAACATGACGGTCCGTTCGCTCGGCTCCTCACGTTTCGCGCTCTATGCCACCATCATCCGGCGCAAGATCGCACCTGCCATCGATGGCGATTTCGACAATCCTTTCGCTGACGAGCTGAACGCCCGCTACATGGACGGCCTCCAGCACCGGACGATGTTCGTCAACGAACTGTACCTGACGGTGATCCGACGCCCCATGACCGGGCGCGCCGGCAAGGTCGACCGGATGTTCGACATCTTCCGCATGGCCGACAACGAGGTAGAGGCCCGGGGCGAGGCGTTGCGCGATCTCAAGGATATGGTCTCGGGCATCGTCGGCGATTTCCGCACCTATCGCCCCGAGATACTCTCCTGCGTCACGCGCGATGGCGGTCTCTTTTCCGAACCGGCCGAATTCTTCGCAAAAATCCTCGCCGCCGGCGATGAGCGCAGCATGCCCCTGCCCCGCATGTCGCTCGCCGATTATGTCGGGACCGGGCGGATCATGTTCGGCCGCAAGGCGACGGAGATCTGGTCGGCCGACGGCGCGACGTCGAAGGTCGCGGCCATGGTGTCGATCAAGGAATACCCGCCGATGACGACGCCCGGCCAGCTCGACGGCCTGCTGCGTCTTCCCTACGAGTTCATTCTCACCCATTCCTTCGCGCCGGAGGACCGCACCACGGTCACGGAGGCGATCGCCACGATCAGCCGGCAGATCTCCAACTCCGACGACGCCGGCACGACCGTCGAGGACGATATCGAGACGGCGCGCGACCGGCTGGCTTCCGGCGAAGTCGTGTTCGGCAAGCACCATATGACCGTCGCGGTGCTCGAGCGCGACCTGCCGCGGCTGAACCGTGCCGTGGCCGACGTCACCGCCGAACTGGCGCGCATGGGCGTCGTCGCCGTGCGCGAGGACCTCAATCAGGAAGCGGCCTGGTGGGCGCAACTGCCGACGAATTTCGCCTATATCGCCCGGCAGGGCCTGATCTCGTCGGTGAACTTCGCCGGCCTGTTCTCAGCGCATAATTTCCCGTCCGGGCAGACGCACAAGGTCCATTGGGGATTGCCGATCTCGCTCTTGGAGACCACCAGCCAGACGGCCTATTTCTTCAACTTCCATGAAGCCGATGTCGGCAACTTCACCGTCATCGGCCCGACCGGATCCGGTAAAACGGTTGCGCTGTCCTTCCTGCTCGCCCAGGGCATGCGCGTCGAGCCACGACCGCGCTGCGTCTTCATCGACAAGGACCGCGGCGGCGAGATCTTCGTGCGGGCGATGGGCGGTCGCTATGAGCGGCTATCGCCCGGTGAGCCGACCGGCTTTGCGCCGCTGCAGCTCGAAGACACACCCGCCAACCGGAGCTTCGGCAAGACGCTGATCTCCTATCTCGTCACGCCGGCAGACCGCGTGCTCAATGCAGAGGAGATGGCCGTCATCTCCGATGCGGTCGACAGTATCTATACCGACTTCGAGCGCCCGCAGCGTCGGCTCGACATGCTTGCCGAGGCGATGCGCGGGCGTATGCGTTCGGGGATCGGCGATCTTGCCGACCGGCTGAAGGAATGGACCACGGGCGACAAGGGCTGGCTGTTCAACAACCCAACGGACAAGCTCGACTTCGACGGCTCGGTCATCGGTTTCGACATGACCGAGATCCTCTCGGACAAGCGCACGCGCTCGGCCGCCCTCCTCTATATGTTCCATCGCATCGAGAAAATCCTCGATGGCCGCCCGTCGATGATCTTCCTCGACGAAGGCTGGCGGCTGCTCGATGACGAGGTGTTCTCGGGTTTCATCAAGGACTGGCTCAAAACCATCCGCAAGATGAACGGCATCGTCGGCTTCGGCACGCAATCGGCGGCCGACGTCGTGCGATCCGATCTGCGCAACACCATCATCGAACAGACGATGACCAACATCTTCTTTCCGAACGCCTCCGCCGACGAGGAAAGCTACCGCACGGCGTTCGGCCTGTCGGAGAAGGAGTTTCGCTTTGTCAAGCAGGCGGACAAGGCCAGCCGCACCTTTCTCATAAAGCATGCGCAGGACTCGATCATCGCCCGGCTCGACCTCTCGGCGATGCCCGATCTGGTGAAGGTGCTTTCCGGGCGGCCGGAGACGGTGCGCGAGTGCCAGACGCTCCGCGAAACCTATGGCGAGGCACCGGCGGCCTGGCTTCCCCACTTCTGCGGCTGGACCATCCCGGAGGCGACCGATGCATAGAGCGATCATTCTCCTGCTGTCCGCGACATTGGCCGGAGCGCCGACGCCGCCGGCATGGGCCGATATCCCGGTCATCGACGACGATGTGAAGGACAAGCGTGCCGAGGACGAGGAGCACTCGAAGAAGGATACGGAAACTCAAGGTCAGCAGCTCGAGGAGCAGGAGGTCACCAACTGCAACATCTCCCAGAAGGAGAAGAACCGACGGCTTTATCGCTCGCCGGCGCAGGCGGTGAAAGAGGATGCCAAGAACGTCGAGCTGATCAAGCACTATGCGAAAAAGCACAATGTTCCCGTCGGCCTTGCCCTTTCGGTCGCCCACGCCGAGTCCGGGATTTCGACGTGCTCGGGTTCGCCCACCGGCGTCAAGGGCGTGATGCAGCTGACGAAACGGACCGGTAAGGGCATGGGCTTCGACCGCGACATCAACGAGGAAAACATCGAAGGTGGCGTCAAATACCTCGGCATGGGCGTCAACAAGTGCGGCAGCACCGATTATGCGTGCCTTGCCTCCTGGTATAATGGATCGACCGTCGCCGAGCAGAAGAACTGGGCCGGAAAAGTTGGACGGAACCACACCTGGTTCAACGCCTATGCCGGCGGCTCCAACATCGAGGACATCTCCTCGCCCTCGTATAAGTCCTACGTGGACTATGGTTCAGGCGCCACGCGCAGCTCGAACAGCGCCGCGGCCGGCGCCGTCGACCGGGCGGTTTCCGGGATCGACGCGAGCACGGCGCGCGTCCAGGAGGCGGGGCGGCGCATCGATGCGCTGTCGGAATCCGTTGGCGCTTCTGAAATCTACCAGGATGCCTGGGACGACAACACACAGGCGCGCGCCGTCAATGCCGAGCTTCTGAACAACCTGATCACCGCCCGCAACCTCTTCAACAAGCTGCTGCAGGCGCGCATGCAGATGCGGCTTTCGAAAACGTCCGAGACCACCAAGACGCTGAAGTCCGAGAGCAAGGTCAATCCCTATAGCTGCGATCCGGCCATCCTTGAGGCGACGAAGGTGCCGCGCGAGGCTTGGCCGCGCTGCGCGGTCGTCGCGGCCGCCGACGCCGACAGCGAAATCCTCTCATCCGGCGGTTCGGATCGCTCGGTCAGTGACAATCTCTCATCCATTCAGAACGCCGCCAACGCGGCCGATTAAGGGGGTTCTCCATGAACAAGCTTCTCGTCGTCACCGCCGCCCTCACCTTCGCGACGCCGGCGCTCGCCGACATCCCGGTGATCGACAACACCAATCTCGCCATCGCCAAGAAGAACGCCGAAAACACCGGCGAGATCATGAAGACCAACACCAACATCCTGGAAAAGACCAAGGAGATCCTCGGCGCGCTCTCCGGCAGCCGCGACGGCTCCATGGGCATTTCCTCGACCGGTCTCGGCGGCAATATGTCGGTCTCGGCCGCGCCGTCCTTCTCGTCAATCATGAACGGCGGCACGCTGTCCTTCGGCGGTCTTGGCTCCGACGCCCAGAATATCGCCGCCACGCTGATCAAAGGGCTGCAGCTCGTCAAGCAGGTCAAGGCGATTGTCGAGGGCGAGGACGCCGGCGCGATGAACAATGCTTTCTCGGGCGCCGTCAACACGGTCGCACTGCTCTCGGCGCTGACACAGCAGGCGACGAAAGGCGTGACGGAGCGCGAGCAATCGCTGCAGTCGGCCACCGGCCAGATCGGATCGGCCGAAGACGTCAAGGGCTCGGTCGACGCCAACACCCGCATGCAGCTGGAGACGGCGCGCACCATCAACGAGCTGATCGGCGTCTCGAATGGCGCCGTATCGGCCCTCAACACCGAGATGCAGATGCGGCTGACCCAGCAATCGGAAACCGCAAAGATGCTGCAATACAAAGACATCAACCCGTTCAAGTGAGGCCGTATGCGTTTCCTCGTTGCCACGATGCTGGCAGGTCTCGTCCTGCTCGCCGGTTGCCAGACGAAAGGTGAGAAGAAGGCCCCCTGCCCGCCGATCTCTGGATATGCGGAAGCCGATGACCTGTGCGGCCCGGCTTGGCCAGTCAATGACGTGTTCGCGCCCGTGCTGAAGGAATAGGCCGATGGCAGCGACCACGATCATTTCGGACATTTTTGAGAAGCTCGACGGTATCGGCGAGACGTTCATCAAGAACGCCTATGACGGCCTTGCGCTCCAGGTGAATGTCCTGTTCGGGTCGATGCTCACCCTCTATGTCATCTGGTGGGGATACATGATCCTTGCTGGCCGCGATGGCTTCTCCGTGCCGGAGGCGGCATGGCGGCTCGGCCGTGCCTTCGCCATCTATTATATGGCCACGAACTGGGGAGCGTTCTCCGCCACGCTCTACCAGTTAGTGCAGTCCGTGCCCAACCTGATCTCCGATACGATCATCGAGTCCATCGCGGGTTCGGGTGGTGCGCTCGATGGCGGCACAGGCGACACAACCGGCGTCGTCAAAATCCTCGACGCCGTGTTCGAGACCGCAGGTAAGATTTATGAGCAGGTGGCGACCGGCACCTTCGAATATGTCGGCGCGCTGATCGGTGCTATCGTCTTTGTCGTCGCGATGATCTTCATTGCCGTCGCGTCGGCCGCGATCCTCGCCGCCAAGCTGATGCTGTTCATCACGCTGGCGCTGGCGCCGGTCTTCATCATCCTGGCGCTCTATCGCTGGACCTTCCGCTTCACCGACGGCTGGCTGCTGCTGATGGTCAACCTGATGGTGACGCAAACGCTGATGATGGCGTTCCTCGCCTTCCTCTATCAGTTGATCGAGCTGGCCATCAACACCGCCAACAACACCGCGACGGAAAGCAAGCTCTCCTATGTCGCGCCCTTCGTGATCGTCTGCCTTCTCGGGATCGTCGTGTTCCGGTTTATTCCGGCCTTTGCAGCCGCAATTACCGGGGGCACAGCGCCAGGCCAAGGCGACGTCCCCTTCCAGGCGGGAAGGGAATCTTTGCGGCGCACCGGATACCAATTCACCAACCGAGCGCAGATTCTCCGAACTGGCCTCGGGCGTCGCCGAACATCCGCCGACGTTCAGGCAGCACGGGCGCGTGCGATTCAGCGTGAAACCGAAAAAAACGGGCAATTTTAGGCTGGCCAGACAGGTCATTGCTCGTTAAATATAGTTTATATGAAGGAGGCTTGAATGCACCCTTGGAATGATCCCCGTCGCTATCAGGCGGCCCTACATCAGCAGGCTCAGATCAACGAAGAAGCTGCGGAACACGCTCGCGCCGAATCCAAAAACGGCGGCGGCTTCGGCTATTTGCTGTTCATCCTTGCGGTCATCTTCTTCAAGCCGTTCGCGGAATATTGCATCGATCTCTACAACATGCTCGCCGGCTATGCTCAAGGCCTCGGCGCATTGTTCGGTTTCTGAACAAGGAGGCTTGAGAATGAGGAAATTCGTGTCGACGATGCTCGCGCTCGGCCTGCTCATCCCCAGCGCGGCGCAGGCACAATCGCCAAGCTCGATTCTGCCGGTACTGACCGGGGCCTATGCGCCCGCCGAGGGCGGCTGCGAAGCCGCGGCGGCCGCGTTTATCTATGTCGAGGACAAGGCTATCGGCGCCAACAAGACCGCCGGCAAGGTGCTTTCCGTCAAACACGACGGCAGCGCTTACACGCTCGATGTCTTGTGGATCGAGGCCGGCTCCGATGAAGCGGACGGCGACCGCGATACCGTCACGATCGAGGTGAAGGACGATCGCTCCTTCGTCTTCTCCAACACGGCGTCCAAGAAAACGCTGATGCGCTGGTGCAGCTAGGACTTAGCGCGGCTGCACCGAGGAGCTGAGCGCTCCCAGAACACTGGCTTTGCGGATTGATCCTGACGCCGACCCACCCGGTAGAGGAGATCGCTCGGCCTACCGAATAAACTATAGTTTCTTTTTCGCCATCGGCGATCACCGGATACCCAAATGACCAACGAAGACGCCGCCGGAAACACACCCGATACACCGCCGATCGATCTCACCGCCTATTGGAAAGCCGGCGCATCCTGGGAGGCCGAACTTTATCGCAAGGAGCGCCGCTCCCGAAAGATCGCCTGGACGGTGGCCACGGTCGCCGGCATCTCCACGCTGCTCAGCCTCTCTGCCCTCAATCTCCTCGTCCCGCTGAAGCAGTTCGAGGCCGTCGTGGTGATCGCAGACAAGACTACCGGCTTCGTCGAGGTCGCCCGTTCTCTGAACGAAAGCAAGCTTTCCGAGAACGACGCCATCAAGACCGCCAACATCGTCCGCTATATCCGGGCGCGCGAGACCTATGATCCGCGGGCGCTGAAGGACAACTACGATCTCGCCCAGCTCTATTCGACGGGGCAGGCCGCAGCCGACCTCCGCCACGAATTCGAGCCGTCGAACCCGCAATCGAAGGATAAACTGCTTGGCCGCGACACGCGTATTGCCGTCACCATCAAGTCGGTTTCGTTCCTCAACGCCACCACGGCGACGGTGCGCTTTTCGACCGACACCCGCCGCGACAACACCCTGCGCCGCGAGCATTGGGTCTCGGTGGTTCGCTTTCGATACACAACCGCGCCGCTCAAGAACGAATACCGTTTCGACAATCCGCTCGGCTTCCAGGCTACCGAATATAGGCGCGACCAGGAATCGCTGCCGGAAGTTCTGCCGGTGGACAAGGCGGCGCGATGATGCGGAAACCTGTCCTCACCCTCGCAGTGCTCACGCTGCTCGCCACCGCAACCGCCTCACACGCTGCCGACCCGCGTATCCGCTACATCACCTTCAACAACAATGCCGTCGTCACCGTGCCAGCCGGCCTCGGCGTCTCCACGATGATCCAGCTTGGCAGTTCCGAGGTGATCGAGACCATTTCGGCCGGCGATACCGCCAGCTGGTCGATTGTGCCAAAGAAGGGATCCGGCATCCTGTTCGTCAAGCCCCTGCGCGAAAACGCCGAAACGAACGTCAACATCGTCACAAACCAGCGCGTCTATGCCCTGCTCCTGAAAGGTTCCGCCGCGGCCGACCTGCGCGCCGCCTTCCAGGTTCGCTTCAAATATCCGGACGAGGACGTCAACGCCCGGCTGCTGGCGGCGGCGCAGGAGAGCGCCAAGGATCCGTTACTGAAGGATCTCGATCCGAACCGCCTGAACTACGACTATGTCTTCAAGGGCGACACCAGTCTTAAGCCACGCGTCGCCTTCGATGACGGCACGCATATGTATCTGGAATTTCAGGGCGATATCCCCGCGATCTTCGTGGTCGAAGGCAAGCGTCAGGAATCGCTCGTCAATCTTCGTACGCAAGGCAAATATGTCGTCGTCGACAAGATCGCGGCGCAGTTCACCCTGCGCGCCGGCGACAAGTGGCTTTGCCTCTATAACCGGCAGGCCAATCGCCAATCCTTCGACCTCATCGAGGACGCCTACGGGCCGAAGCGCCTCGGCCACAAAGAGGAGCGCCAGCGGTGAGCAAGATCGACTTCGACCATCTCGATGGACAAAGCAGCGTGGCGAGCGACCGCAACGGTCGCCTCGGCAAGCTGGCCCTTCCTGTCCTGCTCATCGTCGGCGTTGGCGTCCTGGCCTACGTCAACTGGCCGGCCGGAGCACAGAATCCCAACCTTTCCGAAGGCAGCGGCGAGAGCTTCGAGACCTCGAACTCCAGCATTCGCGATTTCCCCGAGGAGCCGGTGAAGCAGGCGGCCGATCCGAATCTGGTGCAGATTCCTGTCGCTGAGAAGAAGCCGGTGGATTCCGCCGATGTCGACGTCACAGTCAACCAGGGGGACGATCTCGAAAAGCTGCGGCAGATCGAGGAAGCGCGCCGCAGGGCCGAAGAAGAACGGCTGAGGATGGAAGAAGCCCGCCGGCGCGCGGAAGAAAATGCCCGTCTCGCCGAACTGGAGGCGAAGCGGTTGGCGGATGAGGAAAAGGCACGCTGGGAACGGCTGCGATCCGAGCAGATCGTCCTTGACGGCTCGAACCGGGAGTCGCTGTCCGGCGATCAGTCGGTGACCATCGCCGACGATGGCCAGCTCGTCGCGGTCCCCGGCGCGGAAAGCGATGCCAACAAGGCGTTCCTCGCCCAGTCGGAAAAGCAGACCGCCGGCATCGTCAAGGCGACCCGCTTCGGTCGCACCGACGCGCTCGTCGCTCAGGGCACAATGATCCGTGGCTTCCTCGAGACGGCCATCAACACCGACCTGCCCGGCATGGTGCGCGCCGTCGTGCGCGAGGATGTTCGCTCTCTCGACGGCGGGCGCATCCTCATTCCGAAGGGCTCGCGTTTGGTCGGGGAATACAAGTCCGGCCTGGCCCGCGGCCAGAAACGCATCTTCATCGTCTGGTCCCGCGTCATCCGCTCGGACGGCGTTTCCGTCGAGATCGCCTCCCCTGGCGCCGATCGCCTCGGCCGCGCCGGGCTCACCGGTGAAATCGACACGCATTTCTGGGAGCGGTTCGGGGCGGCAATTATGCTGTCCGTGATCGGCGGTGCTGCGGAATATGTCTCGGCGCTGGGCGATACCGCCAAGGAAAGCGCCCGGTCGATCTCGTCGGTCGATCCGATCACCGGCGCGGTGACGACGATCACCACGGAACCGAGCCGCACGGCTGCTGAAGCCCGCTCGATCGCCGCCGAAAAATCGTCGGCGGTCCTCCAGGACATCGCCAACGAAGCCTTCAAGGAAAGCTCAAAAATCCCGCCGACGATCTACGTCGCCCAGGGCGAGTCGATCATCGTCTATCTCCGGCGCGATCTCGACTTCTCCGCCTTCTATGCCGACCCGGTCCGGCAGGAGATGATGCGGCTGAAGCGCGGCGGCCAGATCAGGCGCAATGTCGATCCGACGCCCTACTATCCGATTGCGCCGGTCTACAAATGAAGCAGTTCCCGTTTCTCGATAAAGCTCTTGAACGGCTGAAGCCGTTCCTTTCGGACGACCGCGTCTCCGAAATTTCGGTCAATCGCCCCGGTGAAGTGTTCATCGAGCGACTTGGCGACGCCGGCATGGAACGTATTGTCGACGCGCAGTTTACCGCCGACTGGATCAGGACGCTGAGCGAAAGGGTGGCCGGCTTCACCAACCAGGTCGTCAACGAGGAACACCCCATCCTGTCGGCCTCGCTTCCGACCGGCGAGCGCTTCCAGTGCGTGCTGCCGCCGGCGGCACCTGCCGGCGGCGCGATCTCGATCCGCAAGCAGGTCATCCACGACATCGGCCTGGACGTCTACAAGAGCCGCGGCGCCTTCGACGATACACGGGTTGGCCGCCAACTCCGGCTTTCGCCGGCCGAAGAGACCCTTGCCGCCATGCTGCAGGGCGATATCGACGTCATGCAGTTTCTCCGGACCGCCGTGCGTTCGCGGGTTTCGATCGCCGTGTCCGGGGGCACCTCTACCGGCAAGTCCACCTTCCTCAACGCGCTTCTGAAGGAGGTTCCTGGCGAGGAGCGCATCGTGACGATCGAGGACACGCGCGAGCTGAGACCGCCTACGCCGAACACCGTTGCCCTGCTCGCATCGAAGGGTGACCAAGGGCGGGCGAAGGTGACGCCACAGCAATTGCTGGAAGCGTCGCTCCGGATGCGGCCGGATCGGGTGATGCTCGGCGAGCTTCGCGGCGAAGAGGCGTTTTCCTTCCTCCAGGCCATTAACACCGGACATCCGGGCTCGCTGACCACGGTCCACGCGAATTCCGCACGCGACGCCTATGACCGCCTGTCCTTGATGGTCATGCAGAGTGGCGTTCGGCTGCAGAAGCACGAAATCATCGACTACCTGAAGGAGGTGATCCCGGTGGTTGTTCAGCTTCATCGGTTTCCCGACGGACGGCGCGTTGTGTCCGAAATCGTTTTCACAAAGGGGGACGTGCTGTGAACCCGGCCATCCTGCTGTTCGGATTGATCGTCGCCGCTGCGATGACGGCTTTCGTTGCATCGCTTGCCTATGCCGGCCTCTATTACGCCTTCGACAACTCGACCTGGATGTTCCAGGCGCTGCAGGACGATATACTCGCATCTTATAGAGCGGCGCGCCTCGATCTCGCCGCCGGTGATTGGCATCGGCCTGCGATCGCGGCCGGTGCTGGCGCGGTTGCTGGCGTCGCGATGCTCATCACGGCAATGACCGGCAAGAAGAAATCGACGGATGCGCGGTTTCTGAGCCCGCTGGAAGCGCGGGCCCTCGGGCTTACCCGGACGGGCGGCGTGTTCGTCGGTCGGATCGGCGGCAGTCTGATCAAGGTTCCCGGCGGCTTCACGCAGCGAGGGTCCGGCCGGCGGCGGTTCATGAAGCCGATGTTGTTCGGGGGCAAGAAGCTCTGGATCGATGGCGACGACGTCGGCGGCTTCGTGATCGGCCCGCCGCGGTCAGGCAAAGGCGCCTCGCTGATCGTGCCGAACTGCTTGCTCTGGCCTGATAGCATCGTCGTGCTCGACATGCGCGGCGAAACCTATGAGGCGACGGCGGGCTATCGCTCGAAATTCTCGCGCGTGTTGCGGTTTTCGCCCGCGGACGAGAATGGCGATACCGAATGCTACAACCCGCTGGATTTCGTGGCCATCGACCCCGACCAACGCGATATCGACATCAACTCGATCGCGACCGCGCTACTCCCGACACCCAAGGGCGATGCCTACTGGATCTCCGATGCCCGTGCGCTGTTCGCCGGCGTCACATCCTGGGTGTTGGAGAACCCCGATATCGTCGACATGGACAAGAATCTGGGAACGGTCCTCAATGTCGTCGAGGGTGGTGATCAGCCGCTCCGCGAATGGCTGGAGGAGGTTGCCAATCCCGAGCTTCGCGCCGAGTGGATCAGTTCCTTCACCTACACCACCCTCGCCCGTTTTGCCGTCATGGCCAGCAAGCAATTCGATGGGGTCTATGGCTCCCTCGCCGCTGCCGTCCGGCCGTTCAAGAACAACCGCATCCTGCGCGCTACGGCCCGGTCGACCTTCGACATCCGAGCTATGAGGCGCGAGAATATGAGCCTTTATCTGGATTTCCGTATCCAGCAGATCGCGTCGATCGGGCCGATCTTCAACGTATTGATGGTCCAGTTCATGGACTACATGTCGCGCAACATGATGAAGCACGGCGATCGGCGTGTCCTCGTCCTGCTCGATGAATTCCAGAATCTGGGAAAGCTGGAAAACGCCCTTACCGTCGCCACCGTCCTCGGGGGCTATGGCATTCCGTGCTGGTTCTTCGTCCAGTCGCTGCGGTCCATCGACAACCTTTATACGCGGGAAGGAAGGCAGACCCTCGTCAACTCTGCCCGTGCTCAGATC
Source organism: Shinella sp. WSD5-1 (assembly GCF_963942435.1). Taxonomy (GTDB): domain Bacteria; phylum Pseudomonadota; class Alphaproteobacteria; order Rhizobiales; family Rhizobiaceae; genus Shinella; species Shinella yambaruensis. The sequence goes on along the minus strand of NZ_OZ012606.1, from coordinate 83,778 downwards.
TTCCTTGGCGCGCAGGATCCCGAAGACCAGCGCTATGTTTCGCAGCTGTTGGGCGAACGGAAGGAAGTTACGGTCGACAAGGCGATATCGACAGGCGTCACTCTCTTCGATCGCAAGGGAGCGACCATCTCGCACAAGACGGCTATGAGCCCGTTAATGCGCCCTGACGAATTGGGTGCGATGCATGAGACTCGCTGCATCATAAAGCTGCGAAACCAGCAACCAATTTTTGGCCTTCGCAACACGTACTATGCCGACAACGAGCTGATGAAGCGCTCATGGCTCCCGGCGCGCGCCTTATCGACTATGAACAGCGTGAAGCAGGCGGACGCTATCCAGTTTAAACGACCAGAACACGAGCCCTCAGACACGCGCGAAACACCGGCCACGTCGGTACCTGGAGCGACGTTTGCTGCGAGTAGCGCGTTATTTATTCATCAACCAGTGAACCTGACGCGCACCGCGAAACATAAATGTCTGCCTGATGTATCTAACCACGTCCTGCAACCTGACGAAACCAGTAGCCAATCCTCGACGGGCAGCCTTCCAGATTTTCAATCGGCATTAAACGCAGCCGCACGCCGGCAAGCACAAGCGGATCAATCCATCGGGAAGATCCTGACCCTATTGCAGACCTCCCCCAAAAAGAAGCAGGCTGCGGGAAAGATGAGAGAAGACATCGCCTCCGCCCTTGCCGATGATTGAACGTGTCGCCGGCCGGCTTCGTTAAGCGCCCCGACGGCATGTCAGATTGGCGGTAGCAACACGCGGCAGGTTCAAGCGCCTTGCTGCAGCTTTGGATATCGTTGCGTTGCCGACGGTGCGTCGATATCACACCCGGCATCGAGGCAAATCGCCTTGCAGGCCCTACCCAAGCGCGCTAAGGTCTTCCGTAGACATCGCCAGGGACGGCATACGTTCAACTTTGCAAGAACGACATATGCAACAACGTCCGGCACCCACCCCAAGACTAGCCATCGTCGGACGCGTTGGAGAGCGATGTGTCACGCGATGCGAACGAGCATGATCCGGCCCATACCGAAATGACGGAACGTTTCGACGCGAACGCAGAAGCGTCCACCCTCGGAATAGAGGCCAGGGCTATTTTCGGGGAGAATGCGCTTATGGCGGTCGCTTACTGCGGCCTTGACGCATGGCTTGAAGGCAACGAACAAGAGAGCGAACTTTGGGGCCGTGTGCTGAACCGTTTAATGACGTGACGGCCCCTTTGATGCGTCGCATGGCAGTTGAAGCGCATATCCGGCGCCCCTGACGGTTCTTATCAAGTCGGGACCGAGACGCTTTAGGGTTCGGCGAATAAGGCCGAGATGGATATCGACCGTCCTCAACTCCACTTCGGAATCTTCCGGCCAACAATGCATGATCAATTCCTCTCGCGTGCACACCTGCGCCGGGCGCTCGAGCATGTGGCGCAAGATTTTAAACTGCAGCGCCGTGAGTGCAACGTGCTGCCCCGAGCGCGAAACCTGCAGGCGCGAGATATCCATTTCGAGATCGGCGAAGCAGAGGATCGGATCCACTCGCGACACCTCGTCCCGGAGGCCGCGCCCGTAGCGGAGCTGCCTCAGAAAGCGTACCAGCTTCGATGGGTTGAAGGGACTGTTGAGCACAAGGTCCTTGGCGCTCAGGTTATCCCCGAATGTCTGAGCGTCCCTAGACAAGACAAGGAATGCTGCCTCGGGGAACGAACGGCGCAGCTGTGCGAAGCCGGATTCGCGGGATATAGCGGCGGCATCGACGACAACAGCGACATAGTCGGCCGCTCCCTCCTCTATGCCGCCCTCGTTTTCCGACGCGAGCACGACCTCGAACCCTTCGACCGCAAAGAGATGCCGGACAAATAGGAAGAGTTGGGCATCCGCGAATTGCGCAAGAACCTTTTGTGCCATGTTCCCCCACGATTAAAGTGGCGCGAATTCGCCTCCGTTTACGTCGATGATCGCGCCGTTGATAAAGCCTGCGTCTTTCGAGAGGAGGAAGCGTATGAGCGCAGCAATGTCGGCGGCGGTTCCAAGCCGTGCGACTGGAATCCGGGCTAGTGCCTCAATATTCGCAGGGCTGCATGGGTCCCCTGCCATGTCCGTCGCAATACGGCCGGGTGCAACAACATTCACGGTGATCGATGTTCCGTGACATGCCGCAATCATCGATCGGGCGACGCCCGCCATTGCCGCCTTCGATGCCACATATGGTGCACCCGCGATCCGGGGGATCGTTCTACCGGCAACCGATCCGATCAGAACGACGCGCCCACGGCCCCGCGGCTTCATCCGTTTCAGGGCCGCCTGGCAACACCAGACGGCACCTGTCAGATTGACGCTTAGAACATCCTGCCATTGCGCCGTGTCGACATCTTCAAACGGAACAGCGCCGTTAGTTCCCTTCGGCGAAATCCCCGCATTGCACACGAGACCATCAATGACCTGCCATCGATCCTGAACCGTCGAGAAAAACCTGTCCACGGCCTCTTGCGATCTAACGTCAACGCAGTCGGCAAGGATGTTAGAGGGCGGATGACTGGCTCTCAGTTCCTGCTCAGCTTGATGAAGATGCTGAGCGTTGTGACTGAAGAAGGCGACCCTGAAACCTGCATTCAAGAGCGTTGCGACGGTCGAAAGCCCGATCCCCGTGCTTCCGCCCGTCACGATGGCAACTGGTGCAGCGGCCCCGCTGTTCACGCCGCCTCGTCCATCGCTGCAAAGAGCGACAACGGCGGATGAGCCTCGGGATCCGTCATGACCTCGATCAAGGTTGGCCGACCGGAATTGATTGCCGCGCCGATCATGCCCTCCAACTCCTCGGGATCTTCGACGCGATAAGCATCGCAGCCGCAGGCTTTTGCGATTGCCATATGGTCGACGGGTGCAAAGTGGCACGCTGTCGTGAACTTACCGAACTTGACGGTTTCGGCATCCCGCTGGAACCCGAGAATGCCATTGTTCAAGACGATGATCGTCACCGGGATTTCGGATCGGACGATCGTTTCCATCTCGGCCCAACTGTGTGCGAACCCACCGTCCCCGACAATTGCAACAACGGATGTTTCAGGCCGCGCCAGTTTCGCGCCGACGGCCAAAGGCAGTCCCCAGCCAAGTCCGGCAAGGCCACGAGGCGTGATGAATCTTGCCCCGACATGTGTAGCGCGCAGTTGGCCAACAACCCACATGGATGAATAGCTGGCGTCAGCCACAACGGTGAGACGGTGATCCAACCAGGGCTGTAGTTCTCGCATGATACGCTCCGGCCGGATAGGGGATTTGTCGGATGTGTAGAATGTCTTGCGCTCTTCCTCGAATTTGGACCAGCACTGGGCGATCTCGCGTTCGACCGCGTCGCGCTGCATACGCCTTTTTCGCCGTTCCAGGGTTTCAAGCGCTATTGCCAGGGCTTCGAGCGTGGCGCCGGCGTCCCCCACAAGTCGCAGGGCTTCGTAGTTCCGACCGATCTCACTGGGATCGACGTCAATGTGGATGACCCGTGCATCTGGCGGGATCTGTCGCCAACTGTCGGTTCCGTTCTGATTGGTTCTCGTCCCCACCAGAAGCACAAGATCCGCGGTCTCGACAAGGCGTTTCGTGAATTTGCCGAGTGACCGTGGGCCAGTGAGCGCTCCTAGAACGCCGGCTGAGAGCGGATGATGCTCGTCTACCGCGCCTTTACCCATATTTGTCGTGCAGACCGGAAGCGATGCGATATCCTGCAAATGAGCAAGTGCGATCGCCGCGCCGCCGGCGTGGACACCGCCACCTGCGATAACGACCGGCCTTTCAGCTTCATCAATCCAGTCTGCCGCTTGTCGGATCAACGCGTCCGACGGGCGAAAACGATCAATGGGCCACGAGCCGAGTTGCGCTATCCTATGGCGCTCGGCAACCTTCGTCTGTGCACGCAACAGGTCGGCGGGCAGGAGGAGTGCCACTGGACCAGGCCTGCCGGATGTCGCAGCTGTAAACGCCGCATCGACATAATCCTCGATACGATCTTCGACCTGAACCCGGCGCACCCATTTGGCGCACGACTGGAACAAGGCCATCTGGTCGAGGTCCTGGAAGGCGTTCCTATCCGCTTGATCCCGCTCGACATCCTGTACCAGGGCGACGAGCGGAATGCTGGCTTTCAGTGCCTCGGCGAGCGGCGGTACGAGCAAGGTCGCAGCCGGCCCGTTTTGCGCGGCGACCACACCGACCTTACCTGACACGCGAGCATAACCATCGGCCATGGCGCCGCCCATGTTTTCTTGCCGATAGGCAATCTGCCGGATGCCGATTGCCTCGGCGGCAAGAACGACTGCGGACGGAAGGCTTTGTGCAAAGATCGTCTCGACGCCATGACGTCTCAGCGCGGCTGCGATACGTTCGGCAACGGTTTCAGTCTCAGTGTTGGCGTTCAAGGTTGGGTCTCCTGATTAGAAAGGCATTAGTCGACGAGAAACTGCTCGAATGTCGCAACGACATGTTCGAGTTCATCATCGCCCATGGGTGTGGAAAGGCATGCGGCGGCATCATGCGGCAGTAAAATTCCCTTTTCGCGGAAATGGCGGCTCAGTGAGCGCATAGCGGCAATATCAGGGGGTGTCGGCGCGGCTTCGGCATAGGTGGTCGGCGGTGTCGCCCGCGGATGAATGCGCAGGAGAGACGCCGCCCCGGTTACCGAGAACGCCGCCCCATGTTCGCGCGCGACTGCCGAGAGCTCAGCGCGAAGCCAGTCTCCCTGTCGCTCCAGTCGATCGAATACCGCAGGGGTTGCCGCTTCCATCGCCTTGAGACCGGCAACCATCGATACTGGATTTGCCGAAAACGTTCCACCTTGGGAGACGACAGGCGAACTGGGATCCCCCCCGAAGACGGACATGACCTCCGCATTTCCTCCGATTGCGCCAATCGGAAACCCGCCTCCGATGATCTTGCCTGCAACCACAAAGTCCGGTTTCAGGCGATAGCGTGCAGATGCACCCGCGTAGCTTTGCCGAAGGTTCAAGACCTCATCAGCGATGATGAGAATGCCGTGCCGATTGGCCACGTCCATGATCCGTTCAATGAAAACAGGTTGGGGTTCGAGGAGGCCGGCACGGCTTGGCATGGGATCGATCAGGATCGCTGCGATGCGGCTGGCATGCGCCGCAATGGTATCATCCAGACCATCTGCGTCGTTGAAATCCAGCACCAGCACATCATTCGCGATTTCGCTGGGTGCGCCGCGATATCCAAGGCGCGCGTTTCGGCTACCATCCAGTCGGATATCGAAGCCGTTTTGACCGGCCTCCGCCCAATCGTAGGCGCCATGATAGGCGCCGGCGAACCGCGCGATGGCGGAACGCCCGGTAAAGGCCCTCGCCGCCTTGATTGCAAACATCACGGCTTCGGTGCCGGTGTTCACGAAGCGGATGCGTTCGATCGCTGGAATACGCGATGTCAGCAGTTCCGCAAGTGCGATTTCGTACCGTGTGGGATTGGAAAAACACGTGCCTGCCGCGAGCAGCTCGCAAACCGCCTCCACCACCGGCTTGAACCCATGGCCATGAAGCAAGGTGGTGAAGTTGTTGTTGAGGTCGAGAAGGCGCGCTTCGTCGACATCGACGAGATAGGCCCCCTCGCCCCTCGCCACATAAATTGGATGAGGTTCCCTGTCGATGGTTGCGCGAGTCACACCGGCCGGGAAGACTTTTTGTCCGCGTGCAAAGAGTTGAGACGAGCGGCAAAGCGCAACGGCGTCGCCGGCTGCGATTTCTGTGAGCATTTGACTACCTTCGCTACAAAATACGAGCTTTATGAAAGCTTCGCATTTTTGTTGCAACAAAATATCGTCATGTCAATGCGGCGCAACAAAAATCTACCTTATTGCGAAACACGGGCCCTCAACGCACTGCGCAGCCGGAGATATCCGGTGCGAATGTCGCCTTCGAATGCCGCGCGCAATGCGCGACAGTCGCGCTCCTGGATGGCATCCATCGCCATCTCATGGTTGCGCACCCCGTATTTCTCTTCCGCAAATTCCGGATAGAGGCCATAGAAGGAGGGGCCGACCCGCAGCCATTGCGCCTCGATCAGGTCGACCAGGTGCGGCAGCCCAGAGCGGGCATAGACTAGGAAGTGGAATTCCTTGTTGTGCCACAGAACAGAAGCGTAATCCCGCTTCTCCAAGCCATTATTTATCATACCTTGCAATGACTTAAGGGTAGCAAGGTCATCGGCAGTGCATCTGGTCGCAGCCTCCTCCGCCGCCAGCCCCTCCAATGCGATACGGATAACCGTGACCTCCTTGAGGTCACGCTCAGAGAGGATCGGAATAATGACCGTCTTCGGGCCTGCATAGACCAGGGCATTTTCGGCGGCCAGGCGATTGATTGCATCACGCGCGGGGGTCGAGCTGACGCCAAGGGTCTCGGCGACCGAACGCACCGTCAGCTTGTCTCCCGGTCGATAGACGCCGCGGCTAATCCTGTCCTTTAGCGCCTCATAAGCCGAATCTCCCAATCGCGGGCCTAGGCCGGATTTCGCGCTATTGTGATCCTCATCAATCAATTTACACCTCAAGATGGTTGACAGCGATAATTTTTGTTGCAACAAAACGGCAAATGCAAAGACTTTGCGAAGTTATGTCGCATCAACATTAGCGCCTCGCGCAACGGATGTCACACCGTTTGCGCCGGCCATTCCACAATGCGGATCCAAACCAAGAGACCGCCGCCATGCCGCAAGCCGGCACATAAATCTGGGAGAACACGTTGATCGGAAAGAACTTAACGCTCTCGAACATTTCGAAGCGGTACGGGGCAGTCGAGGCTGTGAGAGACACCTCGCTGGAAATTCATGCGGGAGAGTTCGTCTCTATCGTGGGTCCATCGGGGTCGGGTAAAACATCCTTGCTGACGATGATCGCTGGCTTCGAGCATCCCAGTTCCGGGTCCATTCATATCGCAACGAAGAATATCACTGCCGCAGCACCCCATCGCCGTGACATCGGCATGGTTTTCCAACGGTATGCCCTCTTTCCGCATATGACCGTTCGGCAAAACATCGAGTTTCCCTTGCGGATGCGCAAATCATCTCGCTCGGCGGAGGGGCGCCGGCGCGTTACCGAAATGCTCGACCTCGTTCAACTCGGCGGGCTTGAGCATCGATATCCTCACCAACTCTCGGGTGGTCAGCAGCAGCGCGTCGCCGTCGCAAGAGCGCTCGTCTTCAATCCACCCGTGATCCTCATGGATGAACCGCTCGGCGCACTCGACAAAAAGCTGCGCGAGTCCATGCAACTGGAAATCAAGCGCATTCACGAAACGGTTGGCGCGACCGTTGTCTATGTGACGCACGACCAGGAGGAAGCGCTGACCATGTCGAACCGCGTCGCGGTCATGCATCGCGGCAGCCTTCAGCAGATTGGTGCGCCCGACGAACTCTACAGAAATCCGGCAAACGCCTTCGTTGCCGACTTTGTGGGTTCCATCAACTTCCTGCCCGTCAGCGTTGTTTCCTCCGACGATACGTCGGTCATTGTCGTTGTGAAAGGCTCGTCATCTCCGATCACCATTTCCGGTAGTCGATCCAGAGATCGTCCCGCGATCGGCCAGGCTTTGCGCCTGGGCGTGCGCCCGGAACATCTTCGTTTGCGCCGTTCGAAATGGGATCGGGAGTCACCTCTCGAGGGCACGGTCGATTCTGTTGTTTTCGCGGGTGCTTCTTTGTTTGCGCTCGTGCGCATTGCGGCCCACGGCGACGCAATTGTGCGCGTGCAATTGCCTGCCATCGAGCCGGCTCCCGAGCGTGGTGCTCTCGTCGGCCTCGATTTTGCACCGGAACATGCCCGTCTTTTTTCTGCAGCGAGCGAGGGCGCACGGTGAGTACGACTGCCCAGAACAGACTGTCATCCTGGATTTTGTATATTCGTCGGGGCAATTCGGCAAAATTATACCCGCCTGGCCTATCTCTGCTTCTCGTCTTGCCGCTTCTGTCGCTGCTGGCCATCGGGTTCCTGTATCCGGTCCTCCACCTTGTGCAGCTCAGTTTCGCCGATGCTGGCGAACCCTATCTGCGCATGACACACAATCCGCTCTATATGGAAGTGCTCGTGGACACGGTCTTGATCTCAGCGGCCGTCGCCATCCTTTGCCTCGTGCTGGGCTATCCCATCGCAATGGCGATGTCGCGGCTAAGGCGCAAGGCTGCATTGATCGTCACGGCATGCGTCTTCGTTCCCCTGTGGACCTCCGTCCTTGTCCGGTCCTACGCATGGGTCGTACTGTTCCAGCGCAACGGCCCGATCAACGATCTATTGCAAGGTATGGGCCTAACTGACGGTCCCATCCGGATCATATATACGCAAGGTGCCGTCATCCTTGCCATGACACATGTGCTCCTGCCATTCGCGATCCTGCCTATCCAGGCAACGCTCCGAAGTTTGCCGGCCGATCTAACCAGGGCAGCCGCCAATCTTGGTGCCAGTCCTGTGCGGTCCTTTTTCCTGATTACCCTGCCGCTCAGCCTACCCGGCGTTTTTGCTGGAATGATCCTGTGCTTCGTTCTGGCCCTCGGGTTCTACATCACGCCGGCGCTCGTCGGCGGCCCCAACTCCATGATGATGGCAACACTGATCGGGCAGCAGACACTCGTCGCCGTTGATTGGCCATTTGCAGCCGCTCTCAGCACCGTCCTTCTGACCGTGACGCTGCTTCTTGTCGTCGTCTTCCGCAAAGCGCTGTCGCACAACAAAGGATTCAACGGTGTCCACTAATCAAAGTACACGACGCGCAATCGCCGGTGAACTCGGTCTCCACCGGGAGCCCGTTCTTGAAGCGCTTTATCCGCGGCTCATCCGCCTCGTGGGGTTGGCAGCGGTGGCACTCATCCTGTTTTTCCTCATCTTGCCGACAGTCATCATCATACCGATGTCGCTGAATGAATCCGCGCACCTATCGTTCCCGCCATCCGGCCTGACGTTCAAATGGTATCTGGCTTACCTATCGGACCCTGATTGGCTCGCCGCCACGCTGTTCAGCCTCAAGATCGCCGTTTGTACTGCCGTCACCTCCACGTTCATCGGCACGGCGACTGCGTTGTCCCTTGTCAGGGGTGACCTCCCGTTCAAAGGGTTTGTACAAGCCGTCGTAATCAGCCCAATGATCGTTCCCCATGTGGTGCTCGGCGTTGCGCTCTATCTTGTCTTCGCCCCTCTGGAGTTGACGGGTTCGCTTCCAGGCTTCCTGATCGGTCACACCGTGCTTGCCGTGCCCTTTGTCGTGATTACCGTCTCGGCATCGTTGCAAAGACTGGATCCGGCGCTCGAACTGGCGGCGGCAAGCTGTGGGGCATCACGGATACGGTGCTTCATCCACGTGACGCTTCCAAATATTGCGCCCGGCATTGCCGCCGGTGCTGTCTTTGCCTTCCTTGCCTCGTTTGACGAAGCCACCGTCGCCTTCTTCATCTCCGACATTGGCGGCAAATCGATTGGACGAAAGATGTTCGAGGACATCGACTTCAATCTGACCCCCGTCATTGCCGCCGCTTCGACGGTCATCGTGGCAGCATCCCTCTTGCTCATCGGTATCGTTCATCTTGCCTCACCCTCAAAGACATCTCAAAACAATCAGGAGAAAGAACAATGATCACCAAACTCGGATTTCGCACCACAGCTTTAGTCGCGTTGGCCACTACGATATTGGCGACCACGTGCAGCAGCGCCCTGGCGGGCGAACGTGTTGTCATCGCATCGACCGGCGGCGCATATGATCGCGCTCTGAAGGAAGCCTGGTTCGATCCGTTCACCAAGGAAACCGGCATCGAGGTGGTCGTGGTGTCTGCGACGAATGCAGAGATGCGCGCCAAGGCATCGGCAATGGTGAAGTCCGGCAATGTGACCTGGGATCTTTACCTTGACGGAGAGATCCAGGCTGGGTCCGAAGCGCACAAGGCCGCGACCGAGGATTTGTCGGAATTTTGCAATCCCTACAAGGACCGGGCCGACCTGGTGGCGAATGCATGTGAACCGGGGGGTGCACTGCTGCAGTCGACGGCCACGTTGCTCGCCTACCGCTCCCGAGCAGAAGCGGATGCGACACCTGAGACATGGGCGGATATGTGGGACACCGAGCGTTTTCCAGGTGGCCGGGCGTTCCCCAATTTCGATGATCCATGGCGGGTGCTTGCGGCCGCACTGCTGGCCGATGGTGTGAAGAAAGAGGAGCTCTTTCCGCTCGACGTCAATCGCGGCTTTCGCAAGCTCGACGAGATACGGGATTCCGTTTCTCTCTGGTGGAAGACCGGCGACCAAAGTGTCCAAGGCTTCCGCAACGGCGATTATGACCTTGGGCAAATCTGGCTCACCCGCGCCAAGGCGATGGCAAACGAGGGTCTGCCGATAAAGTGGTCCTATAAGGCCTCCTTCCTTGTCGGCGATCGCATTGCACTCGTGCGCGGCGCCCCGAACCGCGAGAACGCGCTCAAACTGATGGCATTCTGGCTGGATAATCCAGCCGCACAGGCCAAAGCCTGCGATGTCCTTTCCTGCACGCCACCGAGCAAGGATGCCATCGCCTTGATGTCCGATGAAACGCGTAAATCCATGCCCACAGCAGGTGACATTTCCGACTACGTGATCGTGCCGGATGCAGAATGGATCAATGCCAACGCATCGCAGTTGCTTGAACAATGGAACAACTGGGTCCGGTAACCTGACCGCGCGGAAAGATAGGCCCGCGTCGGAACTGACCAATCGCATATCGATATGCCTTAACGCATCCCGACTCTGCAGGTGTCAGGTCTGGGGCACCTGTGGAGTCACCCCATGAACCCTATTGTCCTTGTTGCAACCAAAGATGCGGACTTCTCCCTGTTCCTTACTCATATTCTCGCGTCGGGAGGATTTCGGGCGTTGCCGATTGCGCCCGATATCAAAGAACTGGAAATGAACATCGGTGCGTCCAAAGCCTTGATTCTCGATAGCACCGACATCGATCCGGCGCTTCAACTTTGCCAAAAAGCACGCTCTCGCAGAACAACGGCGAACGTCGCAATGATGGCTTTCATTCGCCCGCAACATGCCGGTTACTATCTAAGATTCCTGAGATCGGGCGTTGACGAGTGTGTCTTGCGGCCGCTGTCTCCCGATTTGATCCTCTATGGTTTACGCGCAAGCATCGAGCGGCGAACCAGGCCATTGGTGGCATCATCGCATGAACAGTGCGAGGAGATCGGCGCACTCTGGCTGGATCGCTCGACACGGATGCTGCGGGGCAGGTTTGGCAAAGCGGCACTCAGCCCAACGGAATATAAGATACTGCGGCGTATGCTGGCTTCTCCGGAACGCGTCCTTACCCGCAGGGACCTTATTCTGGCAGCTTGGCCGCCTGGCCAGCATGTGGAGGACAAGACCGTCGATGCCCATATATCGAATATTCGCAAGGCTGTTCTCAAGGCGAGCGGAGAGAAGATGATCGAGACGGTCAGGTCGAACGGCTTCATCGTTTCCCTTCGAAAGACCTGATCCACGCAGCCCGCTTCGCGAAAACATATTGTTTTATTTGAGATATCTTCGTCGTTTTCTCGACCCGCTCCAGCAATCTTCCCGATGCATCAGACATCGGGAAAGAACAGATGAGCAAAGTCGTACCAGGCAAAACGCCGCAAGTTTCGCTCCGCAACACCTCGACGATGATCGATCTCGCCTCGTCGAGCTTCGAGCATGCCCACTACCAAGGCGTGATGGCCGTCTATGCGACCCCTTCGCATGATCGCCTTGTCCATATCCAGCCTGGCGACCAGGCGGTCATGGACTTTGTGCGCTGCTCCTATCTCGGATTGGACAACCATCCGGATATTCTTGATGGCGCCCGCAAGGCGATCGCCAATTCCCGTGCCTTCCATTGGTCTTGCGCGCGGACCCGTCTCAACTTCGATATCCTTGGGCACCTGGAACGTCAGCTATCCGATCTGTTCAAGGCGCGTGTCTTGACGTTCACCACGGTTCTTGCCGCAAATATGAGCGCGCTTCCGATCCTTGCATCCGGCCATCTGACGGCTGGGAAGAAGCCGCTCGTTGTCTTCGATCGACTTGCGCATGCCACTTTGGCGTTTCACAAACCGGTGGTCGCGCAGGATACGGAGGTCGCGACCATACCACACAACGACATGGCGGCCTTGGAAGCCCTTTGCAAGAGCCATCGCCCGATCGCCTATGTTTGTGACGGCGTCTATTCCATGGGCGGCAACGCTCCGATGGACGAATTGCTGCGCTTGCAGGAACGCTATGGGCTGTTCCTCTACATTGACGATGCTCATGGCATTTCCATTCACGGTGACAACGGATCGGGCTTTGCCCGCTCAGCCATTCCCGACCTTGGCGAACGCACGATTGTTGCCGCATCGCTGGGAAAGGGGTTTGGCGCATCCGGGGGCATCCTGATGCTTGGGACCGCTGCGCAAGAACTCCTGTTTCGTCGGTTTGCGGTTGCGCATGCGTTCTCCGCATCCCTAACGACGGCAGCGATTGGTGCTGCGTTCGCATCGGCTGCAATCCATGCATCACCCGAACTTAGTCTTCGCCAGCAGAAACTTCGTCGAAACCTTGAACTGCTCGATGGGCGCTTGAAGGGTTCCGGACAATCGTCCACCCTTCCCATCCGAACGGTTCGTTTTGGTGATGAGATGATCGCAGTTGCGGCCGCGCGGGAATTGCTTCGACGTGGTTTCTACACGTCGGCGATTTTCTTCCCAACGGTGGCACGGGGCGAAGCAGGGCTGCGCATCTGCCTGACATCGGCACATTCCAGCCAAGATATCGATGCGCTTTGCGATGCCATCGAAGAGATCAGGGCCGAAATCGACAGCAATGGAAGTGATCCTTTGCATTGAGTGGCGGCGTTTTTCAGGAATGCCGCTCGTTCGGACACAATATCAAAACACCACTCGTCGCATTCAATGGGCTGATTGACGGTATATTGACATGGCCGCTCCCCCAGCCGGCAAAGGTTCACGCCACGCCTGATCGCAATCATCCTCCATGGCGATAGATCATTCCTGCAGTTCTCCTGTTCCGTTTTCTGCAGCTTTGCAGAAAAATTGGTTATATTTCTCAAAGCGTTCACCACGCAGGTCCGCAAAATCCTATGATCACCGCACCGTTTGTCCAGACGATCAAATTCCCTCCGCCCCCGTTTTCAGGACCTTCAGACAACTTTGCAAACTATTGTCTACCTCAACGGCGGCAAAAACTTGAGGACTGCCATGCCAATAGAAACTGCGGCTGATCTCGTGCAAATCCTCGCCAATAGCGTTCAGAGCAGAGGCTTGGATGCCCACGCTTTGACGAAACGGACCGGCATTTCGGAAGAACGATTGAAGTTAGTCCAATGCGGCGCCTGGCAATCCCTGACCGTGAAGGAAATTGCGCTTATCATGGATGCGCTCGGGCTTGATTTAGGAGCTCTCTGATTTTGCGCCAGTATCCGATTTGCACCCTGTTCCTCCCTGGACCGGCTTCGCAATTTTACGCGGACGGGCGAGCAATTCCTTGCACGCCGCTTTTTTTGTCGAGACTGGCTTCGGTCTGCCTCATCGCCTCCTGGCGCTCCTGTGTTCGATGGCGGAAGAAAGCACTGTGTTGATTTTCAAAAGGGTTTGATTCGTATTTCCACTTACCACAACTCCACCCGCCGCCCCCTAAATGGTCGCGTACAATGGGTAATTTCGGCGTGATGGCAGGTTGCAGCAAACTGAAAATCTGGCTCAGAATCTGCTGAAATTCAACGCCTATCGGGCAAAGACAAAGGGCAAGGTCGAGCGGCCGTTCCGTTATATCCGCGAGGACTTCTTCCTCGCCCGCTCGTTCCGCAATCTCGACGACCTGAACGCCCAGCTCCGGCACTGGCTGGATAGCGTCGCCAATTCGAGAAAGCACGCCACCACCTTGCTCGTCATCAACGAGGCCTTTGCCGACGAGCGACCGCACCTGCGACCTTTGCCGCGACGCGGTCGTCATTGCGCAAGCAAGGTAGTCGGGTCGACCGAAGACGCTGATCCTTCAAAGGTGGATTGACCAGGCGGACGAAAGCCATGCTGATCTTCGGATGCACCGGCCTGCCTGGCAGCACACGTCTATTTGTGAAATGCCGGATCGCCGAGCAGTCCACACGACGGGTGAAGAGTTGTACGCCATCGAGACGGTCAGGTCGGAGAATATCCCCGATGGGTGCTACGGCGTGCTGCGCGCCATCGGCAATACCGGCAATCTGGAGCCAGCCGTTCTCTATATCCATCGCGACTGGCTGCTGCTCAGCAGCGAGGAGCCAAGGGATTTCCCTCTTTACTGCCAACGCCTCGCCTTCTTCTCCGAGGTGCCGGAGCATGAGACGGTTGCGGAATTGTTCCTGCCGTTGAAATAGGGCGGGTGGATGGCGGCTTGCGCCTCCTATGATCGTTGAAAGCGGGCGAACCGTTGCCCGCTCCCTTACCGACGTTCGCAATAACTTACGCTAAACGACCGTTTTTGGGAGCAAGTGAGTGTTTCGCCAAACTCTGAAATGAAGGCGCCAGGCTATCGGTCCGACACACCCCTCAGACCGCTCCGACGTAGTCTTGAGCGGTTTGGAGCCGGGCGATGTCCTGGCGCGGCGGCGCGCCGAACAGGCGGCGATACTCGCGGCTGAATTGTGACGGGCTGTCATAGCCAACGGCAAATCCGGCCGACCCGGCGCTCACGCCGCTCGCCAACATCAGGCGCCGCGCTTCCTGCAGGCGCAACTGCTTCTGATACTCCAGCGGGGTCATCCGCGTGATCGCCTTGAAATGCTGGTGAAGCGACGAGGGACTCATGCCCGCCGAGGCCGCGATCTCGTCGATCCTCAACTGGGTCTGGAAACTCTTGCGGATCGTGGCGATGGCGCGGTTGATCTGGTTCAGGCGGCTGTCGGCGGACGCCATGTGGCGCAGCAGAGGCCCGTGCGGCCCGGTGAGCAGCCGATAGAGGATCTCGCGCTCGACCAGCGGCGCCAGCACGGCGATGTCATGGGGGCGATCGAGCAGCCCGACCAGCCGGCAGGCGGCATCGATCAGGTCGGGATCGCCCGGATAGACCGCCAGAACCGGAAGATCGTGCCGAGGTGCCGTGCCGCGTTCGTCCACCAGGAGATCGGCAAGCGCCGCCAGGTCGAGATCGATCTTGCAGCAGAGATACGGCATCTGCGGGCTTGCCTCGATCACATGACCGACCAGCGGCAGGTCGACCGAGACGAGCAAATAGCGCGAGGCGTCGTAGACCACGCTGTGCTCGCCCAGCGACACACGTTTTGCCCCCTGGGCGATCAGACAAAGCGAGGCTTCGTAGACAGCCGGCACGGGCGCGCTCGGCTCATTGGTTCGTATCAGCGACAGCCGGCGCATGGGGGTGCCGCACATGCCCGTCTCCGGAGCATGGCGCATGATCAGCTGTGCGAGTTTGGCGATCATCTTCATGCGACATTGATCGACCATGACCGGCAAGACCGCAAGCCTCTTGTGCCATTGTTGGAGGATCGTGCAAGGAGTTCGGGCGATCGCGCTACCGCCATGTGCTCTGGCCGCACCAGAATGATGCCCGTTATCCCAAGCGAAAGGAACGACAATGACGGTAGTCAACGAAAAGATTGTGCTCATCACCGGCGCCTCCAGCGGCATAGGCGAAGCGACGGTGCGCGAACTGGCGGGAGCCGGGGCTAGGCTGTTCATCGGTGCACGCCGGGCCGAGCGGCTGAAGGCCCTTGCCAGAGAGCTCGGCGAGCGCGTCGCATGGCGCGAGCTCGACGTCACCGACGCGGCGAGCTTCGAGGCGTTCGTCGACGCCGCCGAACAGCGGTTCGGAGGCATCGACGTGCTTGTCAACAATGCCGGCGTGATGCCGCTGTCGCCGCTGGCCGCGCTCAAGCGGGACGAATGGAAGCGGATGATCGACGTCAACATCCACGGTGTGCTCAACGGGATCGCCGCAGTGCTGCCGCGCTTCGTGGCGAAGGGGAACGGCCATGTGGTGAATGTCGCCTCGGTCGGTGCGCATCTCGTCCTGCCGACGGCAGCGGTCTATTGCGGAACGAAATATGCGGTGTGGGCGATCACCGAGGGGTTGCGGCAGGAGCATGAGGACATCCGTTCCACGATCATCTCTCCGGGTGTGACCGCGACCGAACTCGGCGACGACATCAGCGATCCGCAGGTCGCCGCGGCGCTCAAGGATTGGCGACAGAAGTCGCTCACTCCGGACGCGATCGCCCGTGCCATCCGCTACGCGCTTGAGCAACCGGACGGCGTCGATGTGAACGAGGTCATCGTGCGGCCTACCGCCGCCAATATGTAGGCCTGCGACGACGTGATCATGAAGGCTTTCGGATGTGCCCGTGGGTTCACCCGAAAGCCACTATGAAGGCGCTTTACCGACTGGTCGGATTAAATAGCCCTAGATTTGTAGACGCCTTCTTTCCTAATTTTGAGGCAAGAAGAGCATCATGAGCAGATCGAATTTCAACGAAGATTTTAAGCGTGACGCTGTGCGTCAGATCACGGAGCGAGGCTAGGCCCTCACGGAAATTTATGGTGAGGCGGCACATTTACTATTGCCGCAACCGGTAATGCCCATAAACTTTGACACAATAACAACCTATTGTCGATCCTGCCTAACGGGCTTAAAGAAATGCTGTCGGCAGACCGTCGCCCATGTGTTCGCTGTGAAAACCGGAGAAAGATATGACGACCTTTTCTTACAAGGGCTACCTTTCGACCCATAACTCGAATGGCAAGGCCACGAAGCTGAAATCGACAAAGCTTGAGGTGGTGGCCACCAGCAAGGAGGCGGTTTTCAGCTATAAGCGCGCCGATGGAAAAGAAGGCATCACAATCACCAGCCCCGCTATCGAGCTACGCATAGACGGCAAGGTTTATGCTCCCAAAAAGCTTGATGCCGACATCACGCAAATCGCGTGGCGGGATGGTAGCGGCACAAAAGGTGTTGCGAATATCCTTGTTGTCGATCTTGGCGATCAGCAGTTCACCATGCAGATATCGGGAAACACCATTCCGACCTTCACCACCGCCGGAAAGTACAATTCCTTCGTAAATTCCATTACCAGTGAGAAACCGCTGACGTTTGGATTTTTCGGCCCCGGCGAAAAAATCCCCCTCGATCGGATTATGAAGCCATCCGTCACGGAAAACGACCGCATTCTAGGCACGAACGGCAAGAACACCTACGATGGCGGCGCGGGGAACGACCAGATTTCCGGTCAGGGCGGCAACGATATTCTTAAAGGTGGTGCTGGAAACGACAAGCTCTACGGCGGCGCGGGCCGTGACGAACTCCATGGCGGAGCGGGCAAGGACGTCTTCATGTTCAAATCGATCAAGGACTCCACGGTCGCATCGTCGGGGCGTGATACGATCAAGGATTTTTCCAGCAAGCAGGGCGACAAGATCGATCTGAAACCCATTGATGCCGACACAACGACCAAAGGCAACCAGACCTTCGAGTTTATCGGAACGAAGGCTTTTTCAGGTGATGCGGGGGAGCTGCGCTACATCAAGAAAGGTGGTGATACCTTCGTGTTCGCCGACGTAAACGGCGACAAGAAGGCGGATTTCTCGATCCTTATCGACGCAAGTCTCACGCTGAAAACCACAGACTTCATTCTATAGCGCTCGCGGTCGAATGCTGCTGTCATTGCTATGCAAAGCTTCCGCTAACATAAGGTGGGCGGAGTCTTTTTTTCATTTCTTCTAGCACTACTTTGGCAGAAGTGTGATTTTTGGGATTCCCTCGGCGTCGAATGCGTGATTCATGGGGAGCCAGCTTTGATGGAGGCTGGCGGTGGATGGGGATTGGCAGAACGATCTGGAGCGTTGGCTCGCGCCGTATCTGAGGGGTCTCGGTAACAAGACACGGCGCCGAATGTGTCCGGCCTATATTGCCGGCTTGATTGGCCCCGGTGACCGCAAGAGCATCCAGCCCATGGCGGCGCGCATCGAGGAGGTCAGCTACGACCGGCTGCACCATTTCATTGGCGCCGGCGTCTGGGACAGCGCGCCGCTGGAAACGACGCTGTGGCAGCAGGCCGATGATCTGGTCGGCGGTGAGAAGGCCTGGCTGATCATCGACGACACCGCGTTGCCAAAGAAGGGCAATGCCTCGGTCGGCGTCGCCCCTCAGTACGCCTCGGCCCTGGGCAAGAATGCAAACTGCCAGACGCTCGTATCGGTGACGTTGGCATCGAGGGAAGTGCCTCTCATGCTGAGCCTGCGGTTGTTCCTGCCGGAAAGCTGGACGGGCGACACTGCTCGCATGATCAAGGCCGGAGTGCCCGAGGAAATGCGGCAGCCCAGGACGAAGCCGGAGATAGCCATCGAGGAGATCGATCGGGTCATTGCCGCAGGTGTGCGCTTCGGCTGCGTGCTTGCGGATGCCGGATATGGTCTCTCGGCGCCATTCCGGCAGGCATTGACCGCACGCGGGCTTTGCTGGGCCGTCGGCGTTCCAAAGCATCAGAAGGTGTATCCCGCCGATGTGCAATTGATCTTCCCGGAGGCGGCCTGCGGGCGACCGCGCTTGCGTCACGTGCCCGACGTCAAATCGCTTCCAGCCCAGGCGGTGCTCGAAGGTGCGAAATGGCGCCAGGTCAGCTGGCGCCGGGGAACGAAAGGGCGTCTGGTCGCGCGCTTCGCCGCCGTGCGCGTCCGCATCGCCGATGGTGCGCCACAACGCATCGGCTCCTCAGGAGCGCAACACATGCCTGGTGAAGAAGCCTGGCTGGTGGGCGAGCATCGTTCGAACGGCGAGCGTAAATACTATCTCTCAAACTTGCCCGCAGACACGTCAATCAAGGACTTGGCCGGTGCGATCAAGGCACGCTGGATCTGCGAGCAGGCGCATCAGCAGCTAAAGGAAGAGCTCGGCCTCGATCACTTCGAAGGCCGTTCCTGGACCGGTCTCCATCGCCATGCACTGATGACAATGATGGCCTACGCCTTCCTGCAGACCCGCCGTCTCGCTCAAGCAGGACGGAAAAAAAAGACCCCTCGGGCCACCGCCTCAGCCCAGCCTGCCGGCAGTTCGCCAGGCTATCATTGACCGCCTCTCGCGCCCACCACCAACCTGCTGCCCTCACTGTGGCGGCAGTCTCTCCGGAGGAGAAATCACACTTCTGCCAAAGTAGTGCTAGCGCTCGTGGACAAAGGCGGCTGCTGGCCTATATCGCAGTCTCCAAATACGGCGACGGCCTTCCGCTTTACCGGTAGGAAGCGATTTATCGTAAGCCCACGGTGAATGCCGCCTTGTGAGGTGGTGCTGAACATCGGAAGTCCTAGTGCAAACACTAGGTTCAGGACCTATTAATTTGGAATGATCTGTGATTCACGGTGTCTGGGAGGATGCCGTGATGGGTGATTTGTTTCTTCTGAGCGAACGCCAGATGGCTCGGATCGAGGCGTATTTTCCACTGTCGCATGGGGTGCCGCGCGTTGATGACCGGCGCGTGGTGAGCGGGATCGTCTACGTGATCCGCAACGGCCTACAGTGGAAGGACGCGCCCAAGGACTACGGTCCGCACAAGACGCTCTACAACCGCTTCATCCGCTGGAGCCGGCTCGGCGCATTCGATCGGATCTTCGAAGGCCTCTCCGGCGAAGGACCCAAACCGGAGCGCATCATGATCGATGCCACGCATCTGAAGGCGCATCGCACCGCAGCGAGTCTGCTCAAAAAGGGGCTGTTCCCTGTCGTATCGGGCGAACCAAAGGCGGGCTGAACTCCAAGCTCCACACCGTCTGCGATGGTGAGCGCCTCCATTGCATAAGTGCGAACCATATCGCGCAATGCGTCAGCATCCCAATGGCTGCGCCCCAGCAGCGATTGCATTCGATAAGGGCGCGCCCGTCCTGCCTGTTCAGCCAGCGGCTTACGCTTATCCAGAAGTCGGAACGAGGACTGCACAGACAATCTGCAAGCCTCTTTCGACAATGTGCTCTCGTTCATGCCTCGTTGATCAACCGATGGCTTTGTACATCTTTGGCAGCTTGATTGCTCTCAAGCAGTATACGCCGATAGTCCGCTCGGAAATGCAGAATTCCCGTGTAGCCCATTGTTTGCACAAAGCGAACGACAGTGCTTTGGGAGGTCATGGATTTCCGTCCGAGCGTCGCCGCGCTGTCGAACGCCATCGCCCAGGGATCCGAAAACAACAGATCTGCCAAGCGAACGAAAGGCGCCGGCATCTGCTTGTGCTGTGTGGCGAGACGCGACAGCAGTTCGGACAGATTTCGGGGTCGGCTTGATGCGTATATCGATTTGTCCATCATTGTCGAACGAGCGTGAAAGCTTGTCGAAACCTTTCGGCGGCGAGCTCGTTGTCTTGCGACGGCCAGGCTTCCAGGCCAATGGTGCCGCGATATCCCATATCGAACAGCGCGCGGGCGATTGCCGGATAGTTGATCTCACCCGTTCCAGGTTCCTTCCGGCCCGGTACGTCCGCCACCTGTATCTCACCCATATAGGGCAGAGCCTGACGGCAAAGCTCGATCAGATTTCCCTCCCCGATCTGTGCATGATAGAGGTCGAGGTTGAGTTTCATTGCCGGGTGATCGACTGCCGAAACAAGCGCCAGGGTATCTTCGGCACGGGCGAAGGGCGTTCCGGGGTGGTCGACCTGCTCGTTCAGGTTCTCGAGTATGAAGACGACACCATTGCGGTCCCCAAGGTCGGCAAGGCGGCATAGCGTATCATAGGCCTTGATCCACATCGGTCCCGTTGCTGGCCCCGGATGGGCGACGACCGGCAAACCCTTGCCGTCGAGACCCGTCCCATGAAGGTTGAGCCGCGGGCAGCCCAGCTTCTTCGCCACCGAAATTGATTCCCGCGCAGTGGCGATCAACTCCTCCGCGCCATGGCTGTCGGCAAGCGTGCCGCGGATGTAGCCGGTCATCGAGGAGAACGTCGCACCCGATCGGGCCAACTGGTCGATGTCATGCCGTGTCCAGTCCCAGATTTCGACCTCGAAGCCCAGGGATGTAAGGCGCTTGAGACGCTCGACGATCGGCAGTGCTGCAAAGACCATTTCCGCGCAGACGGCAAGAGTGAAGGGTGACGAACGACCGGGATGAGAAGATTCCATTTACACTCCGCTTTAAAGGAAAGAACGAAACCGGCGACTATCGCCGTCGTCCGTTCGAAGAAGACAATTTTAGACAGTTCCCTGCAGCTCTTCCGACAGGCGCTGGAGTTCCTTGCCTCCAGCCATAAGTGTCTGCACTTCCTCGATCGAGGTCTCCGCCTTGGCGAAGCTGCCGACGGTGCGCCCGCGGTTCAAAATGGTGAAGCTGTCACCGACGGCGAAGGCGTGTCGCACATTGTGCGTGATGAAGATCACGCCCAAGCCGCTCTGGCGTACCTTGTCGATGTATTTCAGAACCATCGATGTCTGAGCGACACCGAGCGCGGAGGTCGGTTCATCGAGGATGAGCACTCGGGCACCAAAATAGACGGCGCGCGCAATGGCAACACATTGGCGCTCCCCGCCGGAAAGCGTGCCGACATTCTGCCGTGGATCGCGAACCGCGATCCCGATCTTGCGCATCTCCTCGGCAGTCACCGCGTCGGCCGTCCGGCTGTCGAACTGCCGGATCGGCCAGAAACCCTTGCGGATTTCCCGGCCCAGGAAGAAATTGCGCGTGATCGACATCAGCGGGATAAGCGCGAGGTCCTGATAGACGGTCGCGATGCCCGCGTCCAGCGCATCCCTGGCCGAAGAGAAGTTCACCGGTTTCCCGTTGATCGATAGCCCGCCGGCCGTTGGCTGGTAGACACCGGCCAGGGTCTTGATCAGGGTGGATTTGCCCGCGCCATTGTCTCCGAGCAGACACGTTACCTTACCGGAGTAGATGCGCAGCGAAACCCCGTTTAGGGCAATTACGGTCCCGAAGTGTTTTACAAGATCGCGCGCTTCCACGACCGGCGTTTCGGACGTCTCGACAACTGCTTCCATCACCGTTCCCCCGTGACCCGCGCGCGGATGAAATTGTTGAAGAAAACGGCCACCAGCAGCATGGCGCCGAGGAAGACCATGAACCAGTCCGTATCGATAGGCGTATATGTGAGGCCGATCGAGACTGTGCCGAAAATCACGGCTCCAAGGAACGCTCCAAAAACCGAACCATAGCCGCCTGAAAGCAGGCAGCCGCCGATTACCGCTGCAATGATCGCCTCGAACTCCTTCTGGAAGCCCCGCATCGCATCCGTCGATCCGGCTTCCATCACCTGGAGTATGGCAACAAGAGCAGCTGCGCATGCCGTAAAGGCGAACAACGTGGTCTTGACCTGGTTCACGGGAACGCCGCAGTTGCTCGCGGCAAGCGCGTTGCCGCCCGAGGCGAAGATCCAGTTGCCGTAAGCGGTGCGGTTGAGTAGGAAGGCGGCGACAGCAACGGCGACCGCGAGCCAGAGGATCGAAACAGGGATTCCGCTGACGGTCGGCTGGCCGGACGGAAATTTCGCGATGAGGCCGTTGTCTGCGAGCCAGATGAAAAAGCCTTGGAATGCATAGCCGTGGAAGAGGCCTTGCAGAACGCCGTCTCCGGCGGCCTCCCTGATATAATGGAGTTGCGTAGCGCCGCCGGTTGCCCATTTCAATCCGACAAGCGACAGGCCGCGAAGCACGAACAGCATGGCGAGCGTCACGATGAACGACGGCAATCGCGTTTTCACAACGATCTGTCCGGACACAACGCCGATGAGGGCGGCACATGCGAAGGTAAGCAAGAGCGAGAGAATAAAGGGCAGCTCAAAGACGGTCAGGCAGACGCCGAAGACCAGCCCGGCGAAAGCGATCATGGACCCCATCGAGAGGTCGAATTCACCTGATATGATGAGAAGAGCGGCAGCCACGGCAAGGATGCCGACCTCGGCTGCCGGCGACATGATGGTAATAACGCCCGCGAGCGAGAACATGGAGCTATGGGCGTTGAAATAGAAATAAGCGACGACCAGCACGAGTCCGGCGACGGCTCCCATTTCAGGGCGGGCAGCCAATGTGCGGACGGTCGATCTTTTGAGCAGCCGCTCGTCGGTCTGTGCGGGTGTGATTTCCGTATGCGCTGTCATGAGGACTCCTTGCCTAGCGATCGAGGCCCGGTCGCCGCTCCGTCACGCGGGGCGGCGGCCGGGAACGACTTTACCGAATGCCTTTGGAGGCGAGCTCGGCGAGGCGACCCACTTTGTCCTTCGTAATCACTTGAGGGCCGGTGATGATCGCAGCAGGCGGCAGCAGATCGAAACGGATGTAGTTGTAAAGAATGGAGACCGGCAAATAACCCTGAAGGAATTGCTGCTGGTCCATGGCGAAAGCAGCCTCCCCATTGCCGACAGAATCGAGGAAGGCCGAGCTGAGCGAGGTGCTTCCGACAAGCGCCTGAGAGCCGACCTCCCGAAGGGCTTTGGTCGCCGGTTCGGCGCAAAGCACGGTGCTCGTGCAGAACACGCCGTCGATTGTTGAGTCCGACTGAACGGCGGCCTTGACGATGGAGGCATTCGCCGATGGATCCGGCTTGCCGGGGATCACTTTGACCTTGCCCTCGTAGGCGTCGCTCAACCCACGGCAACGATCATCCTGCGTGGCATTGCCCACCTCGTGATTGAGGCAGACGACATTCTTCGCGCCCATGTTCTTGAAGGCCTCACCAGCCATGGTGCCGGTCATGTATTCGTCCTGGCCGACATGGACGAGGGTGCCGACATCCTTATAGATTTTCAGCCCGGAATTGTACGAAACGACCGGGATTCCGGAGGCAACGGCACGATGGATCGAGGCACCGAGCGCCGACACATCCGGGATGGTCACGATCAACCCATCCGGCTGCTGGTTGACCGCCGCATCGATGAGCTGGCCCATTTTCACGACATCGAAGGTCTCGTTGGCGCGATATTCCACATCCACGCCGAGATCGGACGCCGCCTGCATCAGGCCGTTTTTCACGACAGAGTGATAGGGATCGTTTGCCGGCCCGTGGCTGACGACGATGAAACGCATCTTGTCCGCCGCCGCAGCGGTAGAGACGGCACCAGCGAGCACGATGGCGCCGATAGCAAAAAACTTCGTAAACTTGCTCATGACTTCCTCCCAAAAGTACGTGAGATCGAAAAATGAGACCGCCTCCTCGCGGCATCGCAATTCTGCCCGCCTCGACGCACGAAGCGTCGAGGCGGAGCGAGATCAGGAAACGAGGTGACGCACTTCGTACCGGATGGCATCCTGCTCCATCAGGGCCGAATAGAAGCCCATCACCGGCTCCACGCCGCCTTGGTCGAGCGGCCGGCCCCAGCTTGCGCCGGCAGGCCCGTTACAGGGCAGCATCGAGACTTCGAGCGGGATTTTTTCAGCCTGCTCTTTCGTGTCGAAATGCCCCGAAATGCGCAGCTCCACTTCCCGCACTGCGTCGGGATCGATACCCCAGTCGAAAAGCGCATTCACGCCGACATAGTCGGTGCGAACGGAGGCTGCATCGATGCCGTGAATGCTCTGCAGGCGCTTCTTGACCACGTCGGCGGCGAGCTGCGCCTTTCTGTAACAACCGGTCCCGCCATACATGATACGGCCGAGGCCGACATAGCCTTCCCGCACGGCGACGGCGATCTTCGCCTTCTCGGGCCGCGGCTTGCCGGTCGTCCCCTCGATGCGGACGCGATCCTTGCCGACCTCGCGGATGTGCGTGGTTGTGAAATCAACGACACCATCGGCATGGAGGTAGTTGGCGGGATCGCCGATCTCATAGACCAGTTGCTCCTTGCAGGTCTGCGCGGTCACGAGACCGCCCGTGCCCTCCACTTTGGTGATCGTCGCGTCACCGGAGGCATCAACCTCGGCGATCGGAAAACCGAGCGCATCGAGATCCGGCACGTCCTTCCGGCCGGGATCGGCGAAATAGCCACCGGACACCTGGCCGGCGCATTCCAGAAGATGGCCAAGCCCGAGGCCCGCGCCGACCTTGTCCCAATCGTCGAAGGACCAGCCGAACTCGTGGATCATCGGGGCAAGATACTGAACAGAATCGCCCGCCCTGGCCGTGATGACGATATCCGCGCCGGCCGCCAACGCATCGACGATCGGCCTGGCCCCGCCATAAGCATGGGCGCCGTAGAATGCGTTGCCGAACGTCGAAACGCCTTTTCCGGTTTCCCGGACACCAAGGTCGGACTGCCGCGCCTCGTCAGAAACGTCGCCACCAATGGCGTAGGCGATCTTGACGTCGGGAAATCCGAGATCCCGGCAAATCCTGGCTGCATGCCTTGCCGCCGCTTCAGGGTCCAGGATGCCGCCATTGAGAATGATGCGCGTCCCATTGCGCCGGCAGCCTGGCAGCACGGCACGCAGCTTCGGCTCCAACAGCACGTCATAGCAATCAAGGCCGCGCTCGCGCCGTAGATAGGCCTCGCTGATCGTCTTTTCCGAGAGGCAGTCGAATATCAGATAGTCGAGGCCGCCCTTCTCGGCGAGAACCTGCGCGGCATCGAGGTGATCGCCCTCATAGGCGGAACCGCCACCAATGCGAATGGTCTTGCTCATAATCCCCTCCCCTAAGCAGCGCGGCTGATGTCGTCGGTCGCAGGTGCGTCCAACAGGATGTCGAGCATGATGGCGCTGACGCCCTTGCCGTGACCGTCCACCATGAGCGAGCGGGTCACGCCGCCGCCGAGCGCGCCATGTAGTAGAAAGTTGACGGCCGCAATACGCGGCAGTTCGAAGCGCTCGACCGGCCCCTTGATATGAGAACCGAAATACGCCGCTACCGCCTCGGCGGTCAGGTTCTCGACCAGCCAATTGTAGTGTGCGGGATCAAAGCATATGACGCCAACGTTCGCGATGTCGTTCTTGTCGCCGGAACGCGCATGGCACAGCTCGCCCAGCCTTACTTTTTTGGACATTCACTCCTCCACATGTCCACCAGCCTTACAATTGCAATTCTATAACAGATAAATTTTAGAATTCAAGTTCTATTTAGAGCCAATCATTGATTCCGGGAACGGCAGCATCCCTTTGCGCGTCGCGTCCGCGAAACTCTGCGATTCCAATGGCCAACCCCATGGCAATGGCGAACGTGGCAGCGGTGGAACGGAAGCCACCCCAATCGTGCTCAGTCGTTTCGATCCATTCCTGAGACAGCGGAACCAGAGGGGAAAATTTCGAATCCGTTATGGAAACGATCGGCAGGCCTCGCCGCGCCAGTTCGGTTGCCACCTCGATGGTGGCCGATGCATAGGGCGTGAAACTGACGGCCAGGAGTCCATCCTCCGGTTGGCACCAACTGGCGCGTTCCATCAGCAGTCCGCCATTGCTTTCGATCAGCGCGGAATGGATGTCGAGCTTACGCAGCACATAGGAGATGTAAAAAGCGATCGGAAACGAGCGCTTCAAACCGATAATGTAGATTTTCCGGCTATTTGCGAGCAACGATATCGCATTCTCCATCCTACCCCTGTCGATGCTCTCTTTCAGCGCGATGAGGGAAGCCATTGAGACATCGATGAAGCGGTCGACCACGCCGGCAGGCTGGTCACCTTCCGACAGCAGGCGCGTTATGCGTGAGGTGTAGTCAGGCCAGCCGGCCAGAAGTGAATCGCGAAACAGGGCCTGAAACGGCGTAAAGCCTGAGAAGCCGAAATGCTGGGCAAAGCGCACGATGGCCGAGGCATGAACGCCGACACCATCGGCGAGATCGCCGATCTTCGACATCGCCACGATCTGCGGGTGGTCGAGACAATATCGGGCGATTTTAGCCAGTTGCTTCGGCAGGCCCTCGATGCTGTGCTCGATCTGATCCCGGAGATCCTGCAGCGTGGCGGGGTGAACTTTCAGATGCGTGGTCATGATATCTCCAACGTAGAACAAAATAGAACAATAATTCTATTTCATTCTATTATCCAGCGAGATCGACCGCTACCCTTTCCGCCGCCGAACAGCTTCGGCAGTCACGATGTCCACGACATGTTTGTGCCCGAAAAGACCAGTTTCTCGATATCATGCCGCATCGTAGGGACGCGCATACGAAAACGGGTGCCCGGAATCCATCCCTAAGTCGGCAGGAACCAGCGACTGCTGGTTCCTGCCGCACAGGGTTCACCTTTGGCCGGCCCGCCAGCCCGGATTGACATTGTTGCGCAGATGCCCGCGCAGGAGATAGTCCATCACCACCTCGGCCGACAGCCGATGAATGTCGTGATAGCCTGCCTCGGAATAAAAGGCTGCGTGCGGCGATATGGCGAGTCTTTCTTCCAGCCAGGGTTCCCTGTTGCGCCACGCGCGCGCAAGCTCCGGCGGATTGACAAGCGGCTCCTCGGGAAAGACGTCCAGGCCGGCCGCGGCGATGCGTCCCGTCTTCATTGCGTCGTGGAGAGCGTCGAGATCGGTAAGGCCGCCCCGCGCGATGTTGATGACGATGGCATCCTGCTTCGCCTTCGCAAAAGCCGCCCGATCCAGAATGTTCCGGGTCGCATGGGATAAGGGCGCATGCAGACTGACAACGTCCGATCGTTCCATCAACTCATCCAGCGAACGCACGCGTTCATAGCCAAGGCCGAGTTCGTGACCATCGGCATGCAACGGATCGAAGTAGATCACCTTCATGTCGAAGACCGCGGCGCGCCGCGATGCGGCCGTGCCGATACGCCCCATGCCGATGGCGCCGAATGTACTGCCGCGCAGACGCCGGACAACCGGCGCACCCTCCGCCACGAAGTGGAGTGAACCCCTCGGACTGGACCAGCGAGGCGCTTCGAACTAAGCCGCCTGCTGGGCGAGTTGGGCTTCAAATTCTGCTGGCGATCTGTAGCCAAGGGCCGAGTGCAGCCGCTTGGCATTGTAGATATCCTCAATGAACCTGGGCAAGCGTTCGGCCACATCCGCGAATGTCTCGTAGCCGGCGATGTAGATGTCCTCGACTTTCAGGGTCTTCATGAAGCTCTCTGCCTGAGCATTGTGATAAGGGTTGCCGACAGCGCTCATGGATCCCTGCAGATCGGCGGCATCGAGCGCTCGTCGATAGGTCTCACTTGCGTATTGGCATCCGCGGTCCGTGTGGTGGATGCAGCCGGGTGGAGGCTTTCTGTTCTCGAGCGCCGAACGCAACGCTGCCAATGCCAGCGGCGTATCCAGGCGTTTTGACAGGCCATAGCCGACGACTTTCCGGCTGCAAGCGTCGAGAATGACGGCGAGATAGCAAAAGCCGACGGCGATGCGGATGTACGTGAAGTCGGCCACCCAGACCATGTCAGGCCGCGCCGGGATCACATTGCGATAGAGGTTCGGGTAGATCAGTGAATCGTGGTTGCTATCCGTCGTGCGAACATACCGCTTGCGAGGCTTGATCCCGAGGCCATTGGCCCGCATGACGCGAGCGACACGCTTGTGGTTGACCAAGTGGCCTCTTCGCTGAAGCTCGTGCGTCACGCGCCGATACCCATAGCAGGGCAATTCATCCTGGATGTCCTCGATGATCGCAACGAGCTCGGCATCGCCGAGATTCAAAGCCCTTGCCGTGGATCGGTAGTAAAACGTGCTTCTCGGGAGGTCGATCACTTTGCACCCCCGTCTGACGGAGCAGGCCGGGGACCGCTGATGATGGAGGACTTCTCGTTGCCTTCGGCGATCGGCTGGCGCGGAGTTTTTTCACCAGGTCCAGCTCCATCGTGAGTTGGCCGACTTTACGTTCGAGCGCCGCAATGTGGGCCTCGTACTCGGCAATGACGCTCGCCTCCGCCTCTTCATCGTTCAGCTCACCACGATCGAACTGCGTTAGCCACAACTGGATGAGGTTGGCCGAAACGCTATAGGTGCGCTGTGCATCGCGCCGTCCGATGACGCCGTTTCGGATATCCTGGCAAAGCTGCAATTTGAACGGTGTCGAATGTCGGCGATATGGACCTCGGGACTTCATGAGCCTTCTCCGATTAAGGCCCGCAGAGTGTATCAGTTTTTCCGTGTCCCGTGGTCCAGTCCGAGGGGTTCACTCCAATAAGGGGTCAACATTCCGCGCCGGTTGACATACAGCGCATGGCGCACCCTGGAGGGAGCGACCCATCTGGGATGCATGGCCCATTCACGGCGTCGTTTCGTCGAGGCCCTCAAGACAAGGAAGAAAGGCGGCGGCCCGCCGGAGCAGGCGCTGAAGTTCTTCGAGCAGCTCTATCGGGTTGAAAGCCAGGCGCGAAAGGAAAAGCCGGACAAGGGCGAAACACAAGCCGATTGCATTCGCCGCTTCCGCCAGAAACATAGCGTGCCCATCCTCAATGCTCTCAAGGCATGGCTCGATGACATCGCGCCGAAGGTCGTGCCGGATACCAACCTTGGCGATGCCGTGTCCTATACCCTGAACCAGTGGCAGTATCTGACACGCTACACCGAAGACGGCAGGATGCCGATCGACAACAATCTCCTCGAGCGCGACATCAGAATCTTCGCAACCGGCAGAAAATCCTGGTTGTTCAGCGACACCGTGGACGGAGCCCGGGCCAGTGCCATCGTCTACAGCCTGATGCTGACCTGCCGCGCCTGCGGCATCGAACCCTTGGCATATTTGCGCCACGTCCTCACGGAGCTACCACAGCGCAGGGATGCAGCCGACATCAGCGACCTGCTGCCCTTCAACTTCGCCAAGACCGCCGCTGCCTGATCCGATGCAGCCGTCTGACAGCGCGCCCCGTCAAATCGCCCGCGTCAACGCGCATGGAAATGAGCGCTTACGATGAAAGCACCGCCAGGCCACCCTCATTCGAGCCTTGCCGGTTGAGGCGTCCGTGCGCCTTTCGATCTGGCGGGCGCTGTCGGGGACACGCACCTCTCTTCTATAGGGAAAGGAAAGTCTGTCGCCCGCGAATCTGGAATATCTTCCATTTCTGTTCGACCTGCCTCAATTCGGCGCACCAATCCTCCGTGGCGAAAATGCCATTTAAAGGGGCCGGGCCGTCGTAGATCGACCCGTCGTCGAAGCGGATGACCAGCAGGTATCCTTCGAGAATAAACCGGTCTTCCCCAACGCAGCTGCCCACCAGGTTCGTCAGGATATGCTTGGTGTAGAACGTCGTCGAGCGCTGGGCGAGTTCGCGAAGCATGGTGTCGCGCGTCAGGACCTTGCCCATGCGCAGCCACGTTCCCTGCGGATGCATCAAATCCACCATCGCGTCGTAGCGGCGATGGTCGAGGCCACGCAGGAAATGCGTCACCACCTGGACGCAATCCAGATGCACGGACACGAACTCAGCGTCGCATGGGCGACTATCCTCGCTCATCGCCGCACGCTGACCCAGCCGTCCTGGTGTTCCGCCTTCAAAACCGCGTCAACCGCTTGCTGATTTCGCAGCGAGCTCTCGAGCGAGAACGCCTCGCCGCCCGCCGACGCGGCGCGGACGAAGGCTTCGACCTCTAGGCGATATTGATTCACCTCTCCGAAGGAGAATATCTCGCCCGACCTATGGTCCTGATCGGAAATCCGGACGACGGCGTGAGCGTATTGCCGGGCATTGAAAGGCGCCTCCAATTCCACGCACCCCTTCTCGAAATGGAAGAGCATGTACTGCCGGAGAGCCATCTGCGTGGAGACGTAGAAAGACAGATCGAAGGCGCCGAAGTCCATGGCAACGGATGCATGGACGTCTGTCCCAAATACAGCATCTCGTCGGATCGTTGCGCGCACCCGCTTCGGCTCCGTATTGGTCGCAAAGCGCGTCGCCAGGATCGGGTATACGCCGATATCTGCCATTCCACCGCCACCCAAGACTTGGATGTTCCGCACGTTGCCGGGGTCGACGTTGTGGTACGTGAACGCTCCCTGCACTTGCCTCAGCGCGCCAAGCCGGTCGCTCACCACTATTTCCCGAAGCTTTTGCCATTGTGGATGGTAGACGATCATGAAGGCTTCGCTGACGAGCAGGGATCGGCCCTGGCAAAGCACCAGGAGGGACTCGACCTCTGCGGCATCGTTGGCAAGTGGCTTTTCCACCAGCACGTGTTTTCCGGCCTCGACGGCGCGTTTTGTCCAGTCCACATGCATGGAGGTGGGAAGCGGTATGTAGACACCATCGACGTCGGGCGAGGCGAGGAGCTCCTCGTAAGAGCCAAAGGCATTAGATGCGTTAAAGCGACGAGCGAGCGTCTGCGCTTTCGCCAGATTACGACTGGCGATGGCACTCACGACGCCATTTTCCGACTCGGCTATCGCGGGCAGGATCTGCTGTCGAGCGATCGTCGCCGTTGACAGTACTCCCCATCTAAACATCGACGGTCTCCTTTATCTCATTGAAATAAGCCGTCGTCCGCTTGGGCGGGGCAGCGGCGATCATCCAAGCCCATCCCGAAGGACTGAACGGCAAATCTGCAATTAGATGGACACCCGGTACTTCTCCAGGACGTCCATGTTCAGTTCAAAGCCGAGCCCAGGACGATCTGAGGGGGATACCGTTCCATCGGAATTAAGACGCAACGTATTGGTAAGGTCCTGACCCCAAAGCGGATTAATGTGCTGGTCGAAAAACTCGATGCTGAGCACATTCGGAAATGCCGCGCCTATATGGACGTTGATTTCTTGGTTTCCGTGAAGCGATACGGCGACATCGTGGGCCTCAGCCAGCGCCATCACCTTCTTCAATTGGGTAATGCCACCGCCGATCATCGGATCAGGCATGATGATGGCGGGCTTGCCAAGGGTTATGAGGTCGCGAAATCCGAAGCACGTGTATTCATTCTCGCCGGTCGCGACGGGAATCCTAGTGCGCTCGCCGATGATGGCGTGCCCCGCATAATCGTCTGGAGCGACCGGCTCCTCGAGCCAGTAAGGCTTGAGGTGCTCCACTTCATGCGCAAAGCGGATGGCCTCAAACGACTTGCCGGTCCAGGAGTTGCTGGCATCCAGCTTCAGCTCAAAGTCGTCGCCGACTACGTCCCTCACCGCCTTGACGCGCGCCACATCTTCAGACAGGGGCAGTCCTCCGACGCGCATCTTGAAGCTGCGAAATCCGTCGGCGGCCACCTTCTCAGCCTCGGCCTGAAGGCCGCGCACTCCCTTGTTTTTTGCGTAGTAACCGCCCGTCGAATAGGTTGGAATCTTCTCCTTGTATCCCCCCAGCAGCCGGTACACTGGCTGCTCGAGTACCTTGCCGGCAAGGTCCCATACGGCGATGTCGATGATAGACATAATCAGGGTCTCAAGCCCCCGCCGACCGTACCAACGCGGCACCCAGAGCTCGTGCCACAAGCGTTCTGTGTTGAGCGGGTTATGACCAGCCAGTTTCTCCTTGAAGCGGAAGCGTTCGGAAATGTCCCTCGCCGGCAATCCGCCGAGGCCAACGCCGATTCCGACCAACCCCGCGTCCGTGTGGACTTTCGCGACTGTCAACCCGATATGGGACAAAAGATTGCGCTCGCCGCCGAAGAAGTGCGGCGCCCCGCTCCAGACCGGCTCGTCGCGCGGCCAGCGATATGATTCCCAGGTCAGGTCAGTGATCTTAACGTCTTTCATGGTATTTCCCGCTCGATCGGATTGCTATGATATTGGGCGCCTATTGAACCAGAGCCTGCCGCACATAGTCGATGCTGCGCGCGATCGTCGCGCGCGGGTCGGGATCATTGCGAAGGGCAGGCGAGAAAGGCTCGAAGGAAATATAACCATCATAGCCCCGATCAATGAAGTGACGCGTCTGCTCGATCGTGCCCAGCACATCCCCTTCACCGACAAAAATGCGGTCGTCATCGCTCATCTCGGCGGGAGGGATGGTGCGCTCCACGCCGGAAATGTGGATAAGGCCAGTAATCTCCGGATAAGACTCCGGCTCGCCCGCGACGTAATGATGGAAAGTATCCTGGACAAGCCGAAACTCGCTTCCGCCGAGGGCTTTGATCGCGTCTGCGGCAATGCGCTTGGAGCTTAGGGAGCACCGCTCGAAGCCGAGTGGCTCGACAAGACCTATCATGGCGTGCCGACTCAGGATCGGCTGGAGTCCCTTAAACGCCGCATCGAGCTCAGCCCGCACCGTCTCCTCCGGAGGCTTCCGGTCGGTGAAGTAGGGCACAAGGATCACGCCCATTGCCCCGAGCTCCGCGGCGGCGCCGATCACCTCGGCGGCGCGCGTCGCGCGTTCGTCATTCCAGGCGTTGAAGTCCATAAGTGCATTGATGGTGAGGACCTTGACGCCGGCCTCGTCGGCATCGGCGCGCGCCTTGGCGACGGAATAGCCGTTTCCGAGAGCTTGGTCCTTGAGATCGTTACGGATCTCCACTGCATCGACCCCGACATCCTTCGCCACCTGCAGGAATTCCTTCCACGGCAACTGGGGCGCCGACATGTGGTTCAGGGCGAATTTCAACGTGTTCTGTGTCATTGTCATCTCGCTGCGTTATCTCTCGATCGTCGTTTACTTCTTGGCAGCCGCGCGCTTTGGTCGCGAGCTTTCGCATTTCCGTGTCCATCAGATTGAGATCGGTTCCGGTGAGGAAAAGGTTGACTCCCCGCGCCGCCTGCCGGCCGACCTCCTCTGGGTCCGGTGTGACCCACAACATGGTCTTTCCGGCCTTTTTTACCGCCTGGTAAACCGTCTCGCGTGCCTCGTGCACCCGGCTGGACCCATCGTTGGTCTCGCCTGCGGACAGGGAGTAATCCTGATGCCCGAAACCCACCACATCCACGCCCTCGACAGCGAGAATGGAATCGATGTTGGCGACGCCTTCGGGCGATTCGATCAGCAGCCAGACCATGGTCTCTTGATTGCTCTCGTCGGCATAGCGTCGGACGTCGAGTGCGACCTCGGGGGTGGGAAACAGAGCCGTGGCGCTGCGGTCGGTGGTCGAGATGCCGCGCTGTCCGGCCGGCGGGAACTTGGTCGCGGCGACGACTTTCCTCGCCTGCTCCGCCGTGTCGACCTGCGGGACCAGAAGAATCTTCACGCCGAGCTTGAGCGCCTTGATGATCTGATTCAGCGGCGGAGACCCGTCGATGCACTGCTCGGTCCGGAATAGCGGCGTCAGGCCGGCCAGTTCGGCCGCGCGCACCATGTTCTCCACCGATTCCCAGTTGCGTGCGACGTGCTCGAACTCGATATGGGCGAAGTCGAAACCTGCCTGGCCGGCGAGTTCGACCAGGCGCGGATCCCTAATCCAGGTCTCCATGCCGAGAACCAGTTCTCCGTTCTGGAGCTTCTCTTTGACCCTGTTCCTGCGAATATACATTGTGCCTCCTATTGGCCGCTCACGCGGACTGAACAGATTGGATAAGCCCGCGGATGTAACCGAGTGCGAAGGCCCGTGATCGATGGCCCCACGGGGTATCGCCAATTACTTCCGGAACGTGATCGGGTGTGAAATACCCCTCGAAGCCGACCTTCTTGTATTCGAGCATGGCGCGATACATGTCGACCTTGCCCACGTCGGGGAACTGCTCGACGAAATTGCCGCGCGTGCCTTCCACATTGCGGAAGTGCACGTAGCCGATCTTGCCCATCTCGCCAAAACGGCGAATCGCGGCGATCACGTCTTCACCCTCCAGCATCTGGGCGAAGCAGCCCTGACAGAAGCAGGCCACGTTGCTCGGGCTGTCCACGATGTCGAAGGTCCGGAAGAAGGATTCCGCCGACCGGTGGATCTGGGCTATTCCGCCGAGCACGGGCACCTGCGGGTCGGCCGGATGGAGCATCATCTTGACGCCCGCCTTTTCCGCCGCCGGCATGATCCCTTTCAGAAAGTAAGCGAAATTCTCCCAGACTTGATCTTCCGAGAGCGGCCCGATGCCGACGTCGCGGCCATTGTCCACCATCGTCTCGTCAAAGACCGGCGCCTCCGCTCCGCCCCTGACGGGCTGATTGCCGGTCCGCCAGGCCTTCGCGGTCGCACCAATATTGGGGCCGAAGGCGTAAGTGATCGACAGAATTCCCGCCTCACCGAGGTTGCGGATCGACCTGCACCAGCTTTCGATCTGTTCGTCGCGGCCGTCGACGCCTCCGACGATCTTGTTGTAGCGGAATAGCGGCGTGACCGAGATGTTGAAGAGTTCCAGTCCGTGCCGCTCGGCCTGCTGCCGAAGCTCGACAAGGTCCTCCACCTCCCAGTGCTGGCCTGAGCGCAAGCGCTCGGCCGCGGTGCTCCTGGGCATATTCGCCGGTTCGACGGTAGGGCCCAGAACGTCGCCGACATTGACCATAACGCCATCTGCGCCCATCTGCCTGAGAAACTGAAGGTTCTCGTCAGTGAAGCTTTGCGGGTTATCGAGGCTCAGCCTGTCTCCCAATTTCATCCGGTCATCTCCTGTCTGATTGTCTTGTTCGTCTTGATCGATGTCATGGCTTCAGGATCGTCGTGCCGGTTGTCTTGCCGCCCTCGAGCATCGCCTGCGCCTCTCCGGCGCTTACCAGAGGGAAGCTGCGAGGCGGAGCAAGCCCGACTGCGCCGCTCGCTATCATCTCGAAAACGGCCTTGGCCGCCTCGATCAGTTCCTCACGGCTCGACGTGTAGGTCGCGATCGCCGGGCGCGTGACATACAAGGAGCCCTTCTGCGCGAGGAGCCCGAGATTGAACGCCTCGACCGCGCCGGAGGCATTGCCGAAGCTCACCATCAGCCCGCGTGGTCGCAGGCAGTCGAGCGACCGCAGGAAGGTGGAGTTGCCGATGCCGTCGTAGACGACCGGGACGCCCTTGCCACCCGAGAGCGCCTTCACTTTGGACGCAAGGTCCGGATCGGTGTGCAGCAGCACCTCGTCGCATCCGCACTGACGGGCGAATTCGACCTTGTCCTCGGACCCAACCGTCCCGATCACGCGGGCGCCGAGACGCTTGGCCCACTGACACGCGATCGACCCGACGCCGCCGGCGGCGGCATGGAACAGGATCGTCTCGCCCTTCTCCACGCGATAGGTGCGGCGCAGCAGATATTCGGCCGTGATGCCTTTGAGCATGACCGAGGCGGCGATGTCGTCGCCGATCGAGTCCGGCACTGGGACGAGCACGGAAGCAGGAACGTTGCGGTGCTGGGAATAGGCGCCCAGGCTGCCGCAATAGGCCACCCTTTGCCCGACCTCCAAGCCCTGGACGCCGGAGCCCACGGCCTCGACGACGCCAGCCGCCTCCTGGCCGGGCGTCACCGGCAATCCGCCCGGCGCGGAGTAGAGCCCAGTGCGGAAGTAGATATCGATGAAGTTCAGTCCGATGGCGGTGTGACGCACGCGGACTTCGTTCTCGCCGGGCGGCGGGAGACGCACGCTTTCGAGCTCGAGGACCTCCGGGCCGCCGTGGCCGCGGACGATGATGCGGGAGGTTTCAATTGACAAGGGTTGTTCTTCCTTCAAGTGGTTGATCAGGGAAAGCTTATGAAGCCTGGCGCGTGAGCCTGCGCACGACGAGGAGGACGAGGAGCACGATCAGGCTTTGGATGATCGACAGCGCCGCCGTTATCTGCGTCCCCGATACCTCCCAGCTGCCGACGATCGCCGGGCCGATGACCTTGTTATTGGCCGAGACGAGCAGCACCGACGCCGCGACCTCGCGGACGGAGACGATAAACAGCAGCATCCACGCCGAGAGCAAGCCCGGCTTGAGCAGGGGCATAGTCACCGTCACCATCGTCTTCACCCAGCTCGCGCCGCAGACCCTGGCGCTTTCCTCCAGGCTGCGGTCGAGCTGCAGCAGCACGGCCGATATCGCCCTGACGCCGAGCGGCAGGGAAACGGTGATGTAGGCGATCAACAGGAGCCAGAGCGTTCCGTAAACGCCGATCGGGATCACGATCCACGCCCAGAGCAGCCCCAGCGCGAATACGATGCGCGGGATGCCGTTGGGCACCATCACGACATATTCCAGCAGTTCGCGACCTGGTACCTTGGTGCGATAGATCACCCAGCTCAGGATGGTCATGAAGAAGACGCCAATCGTCGCCGTGCCGAAGGCGAGGATGACGCTGTTCTCGATCGCGGTTCTGGTGGCCGCGTTGGCGAACACGACCCGGTAATTGTTCAGCGTGAAGACGGCGTCGGCCAGGATGGTCGTCGTGAAGCGAAGGAACGACGCGTAGACGAGAGCGGCGACCGGCAGGAACAGGGAAAGGAACACGTAGAGGACACCAAAGCCGAGCAGGAGCCAGCGGATGGCCCCGAACTGGATCGTCCTCGAGCGGAACGCCTTTCCGGTGACGGTCACGAAGCTGCCCCCGCGGATCGACCAGGCATAGACCCACACGGCCACGCTGGTGAAGAAGCTGAGCGCGATGCCGAGCGAGGCGGCCGCCGGATAGTCGGCCGGGTAGCCGGCGAGCAACTGGTACATGCGCGTCGTGACGACATAGAAGTTGATCGGCGCGCCGAGGATCAGCGCTGCGGAGAAGGAGCTCAGCATCTCGGCGAACACCAGCGCGGTCGCGCCGACCAAAGCGGGGCGGAGCAGCGGGAAGGTGATGTTCCGCAGCGTCTGGAACTTGCCCGCGCCGAGAACCTGCGAGCTCTCCTCGAGCGACGGGTCCATCGACTTCATCGCGCCGGTGATGATGGCATAGGCGACCGCGCCTTCGTATAGGGCGTTGACCCAGACGATGCCGCTCACCGAGTTCATGTTGACGAGTGGACCTTCCAGGCCTGTCAGCCCCCGCCAGAAGATATTGATGAGACCAGATGTCGGCGTGCCGAGAATGTTCCACGCGAGCGCACCTACGAGCGGCGTCAGGTAGAACGGCATCAGGACAAGCTGGTCGAGCACGCTGGCCATGGGAACGTTCGTGCGGTGAATGATCCAGGCCAGCATACCGCCGGCGGCAACGGCGACGAGCGTGCTGGGAACGGCCACGAGAAACGTGTTGCCCAGCCATCCGAGATTGCGCCAGATATCGCCGTAATTTTCGAAGCCGTAATCGGTGATGACCCGCGACCCGGGATCCCCGACGTTCAGGGAAACCTGGACGACGAAGAAGACCGGATAAAGAACAAGCAGGACTGCGATGAGCGCGGTCGAGCCCATTATCAGATTCTGCATCGACAATCGAGGCATGGCTATTCCGTGATAAAACAATTGAGCAACGGCCCAGCGACAGAATTGTCGCTGGGATATTTGTCAGATGAGGCAAAGCTGCGTCGTCAGGCGCCGCCCATGGCCTTCCACTTTTCCCGCCAGGCCGCCTGTCCGTTGACATATTGCTCGGCGTCCGACGGAACGAGTAGCTTGAGCTCGCTCAGCGGCGGAAGCAGCCTCGGCGGCGCGAGATCAGGATGCGGCGAATGGTTCCCGATCTGCTCCACGAAGATCGTCTGGCCTTCCTTGCTGCAGAAGAAGTCCATGAAGAGCCGTGCAGAGTGCGGATGCGGCGCGCCCTTCACGATACCGCCCTGGCCGAAGAAGGAAGGCACCCCCTCCTCGGGATAGATGTATTCGAGCGGCGCGCCGTTCTGCTTGAAGGTGCTCCAGGCGTTCGGCGAGGCGTTGGCGTTTATCAGGTCCTCGCCGTTGATGATGCGCTCGTACTGCTGCTGCTGTCCCGGCAGGACGATCGGCTTCTGCGCGGCGAACTTGTCCCAGTACTCGGCGCCGTAGATCTCGTACAGGGCCTGGTAGATCGCGTACTGGGCGCCCGAGTTCGAATCCTTAACGTTCATCTTTCCGCCGCCCCATTTGGGGTCGAGCAGGTCGGACCATTTCTTGGGCGCGTCCTCGGGCTTCGTGATGTTGGGGTTGTACGACATCCCGGCATATTGCAGCGCAAATCCGGTCCATGCGCCATCCGGATCCTTGTACCGGGAGTCGTAGGATTCCGCCTCGGGCGACTTGTAAGGATCGAAGAAGCCGCGCTTGGTGAAGTCGATGGCATAGGCCAGTTCCGACTGGTGGAACACGTCGGCCAGATACGCGCCCTGGGTGGTCTCCTCCAGGAGCTTGGGGTAGAGACGCCCGTTCTGGAGCCTCAGATAGCTGCTGACGTCAATCCAGGGATACTTCTGTCGAAAGGCCCCCAGGATGGCAACGACACCCTCCTCAGGCGCAATGGAGGTGTACCACACCAACTTGCCCTCTTTCTTGGATCCTTCGATGTCGGCTTGGCTTGCATGCGCCATTCCCCGCAGGATGGGCGCTGTGGTGAGGACAACACCAGCCGCCGTTACGCTTTTCAGGAGCCGTCTCCGGCTCAAGATCAACTCGCCTATGTTATTGGACATTGCTCTTCCTCCCTTAAAAAACTTCAAGCTGACATCAGTCCACCAGCACACAGTGCTTTGGATCGACCCGCATCCAGATTTCCTCGTACTGCTCGAACACATCTATAGGGGGCTTCATCACGACCATCGTGCCACCCAGCCATTCGACGTGATACTGAACGGCATCCCCTAGAAAGGTCTTGAACGCGATCTTCCCCGGCCAGACGTTAACCTCCTCCTCATCAGTCGGCTTCTCGCGATAGAGCTCGGGATAAATCGTGCGTATCGACATTGCCGGATTTGCCGACTGATTGACCCTCGCGGACACACCTTCGATCAGCTCGCCGCTGGTGGTCTGGAAGTGCGTGCGTCCTTCTGAGGAGGAGTTGCCCGCAAGCAACGTGCCTTCGATGAGATTGGACGCCCCAATGAAATCAGCGACGAACCGAGTTTTGGGCCGATCGTAGATTTCCAGCGGCGTCCCGATCTGCTCGATGCGGCCGCCATTCATGACGATGATCCGGTCCGACGTCGCGAACGCCTCCTCCTGGTCGTGCGTCACGTGGATTGACGTCACACCAACCTGCCGCTGCAACTGGTTGAGCTCGATTCGCATTTGCCCGCGCAGCTTGGCGTCGAGATTGGAAAGCGGCTCATCGAGAAGAAGGGCACGTGGCTTGAAGACGAGGCTTCTGGCAAGAGCGACGCGCTGCTGCTGCCCGCCGGACAGCTGTGATGCCGGCCGGCTCGCATAGTCCTGCAGCCGGACAAGCTCCAGGATCTCGTTTACCCGCTGACTGATTTCCTCGCGCGGCACCTTCCGGACCCGCAGGCCATACCCAACATTCTGCGCCACGGTCATGTGCGGCCAGATTGCATATGACTGGAACATCATGGAAAGATTGCGCTTTTCGGGTGGGAGGTTGACGCGCGACCGGGACGAGAAGACGGGCTCCCCATCGATAAGGATTTCGCCCGAAGTCGGCTGCTCCAGGCCGGCGATGGCGCGCAGCGTGGTCGTCTTGCCGCAGCCCGACGGGCCAAGCAGCGTCAGATGCTCGCCGCGCTGGATGGAAAACGAAACACTATGGACAGCAACATACGCGCCATAGGAAATAACGAGGTC
Source organism: Shinella sp. WSD5-1 (assembly GCF_963942435.1). Taxonomy (GTDB): domain Bacteria; phylum Pseudomonadota; class Alphaproteobacteria; order Rhizobiales; family Rhizobiaceae; genus Shinella; species Shinella yambaruensis. The sequence goes on along the minus strand of NZ_OZ012606.1, from coordinate 43,493 downwards.
TCTTACTTCGATAAATCCAGTTGTGGTCGTCGGCATCGATGCATTGACTGAGGCCATACGTTGCTTCTCCCCGGCTTCAATAACAGACAACATAAAACAACGCCTCTATTGGGATTAGAAAGACAACTGCCTCCGCCGCATGCCTTCACGCGGCAGACCATTAAAGCTCAAAGAGCAGCGGCCCCATCAAGACTAGTTGCTATCCAATGCTGCGTGGGTACTCCCCTCTCCTCAAGGGGCTTCGCTGAATCGGCTGCCTATCTCCTCAACGGCGCCGGCTATTAGCGAGAGCCGTACCTTGCAATAAACGAACATTGCCGTCAACAGGCATTTTTTGGGTTTGAGTTTGGGTGACGACTCGCAATAATGAAACGGGGCCACCCGCTTAAGCGCATGGTATGGCACAGGAAACTCATCGGTGTTGATACATTGAGCAAAATCGATCTACACGTTGCCGCGTTCAAAGCGATCGCGGAAGCAATCAGAGTGGCCATCAAGTCAGGGAGCCTTCCGGTCGGCCTGGTTCTTCTGGAAGGCCCCCTAGCCCAAGTCTTCAACACAAGCCGTTCGCCGGTTCGACAAGCCCTGTCCGTGTTGCAAGAGGAGGGTATTGTCCATTCATTTGACGGGAGAGGATTAGTAGCCGGTCCCCCGGGTTGCGTTATTCGGAGGGAGCCAATTAGGGCAGAAATGTTTGCTTTCTCGCCCCAAGCCGCAATTCGAGCCCCGCTTTGGCGTCGTGTATTCAACACTGTTGAACGCGACCTTATGTACGCCTCGATATTCGAGCCCGGCAGCAGCATCAACGAAAGCGAAATGGCATCATTTTATTCCATTGGCCGTTCCACAGTCGGGCATGTCCTCAATCGTGCAGAAGTCAACGGCATGGTCGCACGCGACACGATGGGCCGCTGGTCCGTTGTTGGTCTAGATGAGAAGCGCCTTGAACGACTATACCAACTGCGAATTATGCTTGAACCTGAAGCAATAGAAAATGTTGCATGTGCTGCAACCAGGTCCGAATTCACCGAGATGATGGACCGTTTAAAATTTGCCGCAGAGAGATATCCAGACATAACGGCACAACAGCTTAATCAACTTGAGCTTGATTTGCATCTCGATTGCATTGATATTCTAAAAAATGCCGAAGTCGTCCGTGCATTGCTGCACACGGGCTGCACGATGATTGTTAGGAAGTACACTTGGATCGATGCATTATCGCTATCTCACGATAAATTATTTATGACGGAGCATATGACTGTGTTCCAAGCGCTGTTGCGCGGCAACGGCGAGCAAGCCAAACGGGCGATGACCGATCATCTAAGTGCAGATTTGGAACGCCTTAAAGCCCATTTGTCAGATATTCGCACGGTGAAGAAAAAGGTTTCGTTGTCATATCTACAACGCAGAGCGTGAATAGCGCCAGGGCTGTCACTTGTGAAAAATCAGGCGGCCTCGTCATTCAACAGCGGAACGTCGCCTCCTATCGGACGCGGCGGGAAGCGTCGTGCCCAGATTGGGCTCAACAAGGGCGACGCGCCTCACGCGCTGAAGCGCTCCATCGCTTCCATCGCCAGGTCGAAACCCGCGACCGCGAGGTACGTGGGCGCGTCGGGAAGCCCATAATCGGTGGCTAAGCGTTCGGGCGTGATGCACACAGACCTGCGCGAATGGCCAGTTTTCGCGCGAGCATAGACTTAGGTCGCCGCAATGCCTGCTGTTGGTTTTCGCTTTCAGTTGGACGGTTCTATTAACGTAATTTCCGAGGTTTGAACTGGCACTTTGTGCCACGGGGCAGGCTCGGAGTGTTTTAAAGCGGGCGCGATGATTTGCCTTTGGCCCCGGCGGGCGACCTATGCGGTCACCGGCCGCCGTTTCAGGAATATCAGCCGCTTCATGTTGTAGAGGATGTTGGCGAGCCCGATCCTGGTGGTGGCGCGGGCGATGCCGACGGTTCGGATGAACAGGCCCATCCGGCTCTTCTGCTCGGCAAAGACATGCTCGACACGCGAGCGGACCTTCGATTTGAGGTTATTGGCGTGCCGTGTCGCCTCCGGCATCGGCCGCCCCGCTGGCTTCTTGCGATGGATGCGGCTGACGAAGCCGTTCTTCTCCATGAATGTCTCGTTGGCGTTCGAGCGATAGGCCGTATCCGCCCAGACGGTGCGCGCCGTATTGGTCTTGTCGAGCAGCCCCTCACGCCGCCGGGCTCCCTCGTAGGCGGCTGCGTCCGTCGCCATCCATTTGCGGATCAGCCCGTGCTTGCAGTCGATCGAGATGTGGTTCTGGTAGCCGAAGGCGGGAATGGCGATATCAACCGGCGGGAGCGTGCCGTCCGCCTGCGGCTTGGCCTTGGTGAACTTCACCGTCCAGCGAGCGTCGCGGTCCTTGTGTCGGAGTTTGGCGGGCTTGTCCTCCCATGCTTTCGGGATGCGGCCGGCCTTGATGTCGTCCTTCTCCTCCTTCGTGTTGCGTTGCTTCGGCGCGGCCACCAGGCTGGAATCGACGATCTGTCCGGACATGGCGATATAGCCGGCCTCGCACAGCATCGTGTCGAAGCGTTCGAACAGGGACTGGATCGCACCCGCCCTGGTCAACCGCTCCCGGAACAGCCAGATCGTGCGGGCGTCGGGAACACGGTCGGACAGGCCGAGCCCGAGGAAGCGCATGAAGGAGAGCCGGTCGGTGATCAGGAATTCGGTGCGCTCGTCCGACAGGTTGTTGGCCGTCTGGATCACCAGCACCTTCAGCATCATCACCGGATCGTAGGGCGGCCGGCCACCCTGCGGGCCGCTCGTATAGGACAGCGCCTTGTCCAGTTCCGGCCGGAATGCCTCGAAATCGACAACCCGGGCATAGGCCTCGAGTTGATCGCTCAGCCGACGAAGACGATCGTCCACATCGAAAAGTCCCGCATGGCCACGCATCGCTCACCTCGCAAAGCATCAACCCACGGCACAAGGAATCATAAATCCGGGAAAAGGGCGAGGTTAATAGAACCGTCCAGTTGGACTGGTTATGCGTTAAGTCCAAGGCTGTTTCGATATTCGATGGGACTGAGGGCGCCAAGTGATAATTTGATGCGCTTTTCGTTGTACCAATGGATGTAGGCGTCCACCTCGGCGCGGCTGCGCGCAACTTTTCAGCACGGCGCGCGATCTCACCGGCGGTGCGCAGGGCCGCGCCCGTTGCCTCGGTGAGGGCAAGGCAGACGGCCCGGGCGAAGGCCCGCTCGCTCGGGCGCACGCGGCCCCTGCCCCCAAGCGTCTTGAAGGCAGGCCCATAGCGCTCGGCCATCAGGAGCGGCACGGCATAATCCCATTTCAACAGCGCGGCGATCAGCATATCGGCCAGCATCCACGCCAGCGGCTCGGCATCCGGCCGCATCGCGTGGATGGCGCTCACCAGATCCGCAGCCGCAAACGGCGCCGGGCGACCGGATTGCAGCGCATCGTCGGCATGATCGACCGCCGCGGTGAGCCGGTCGTCCCAGGCCAGCCCCAACAGATCGGCAAGCTCAGCCACCGCTTTCGAGGAAAAGGCGGGTTTTCGAACAGAAATCCTTTTGTAGGCCGAAAACATCCGGCCGGCCGGTCCCGGATCGCCGCCAATGGTGGTGAGCAAAAGCGAATCACGCAACGCATGTTCGTCCTCGCTGCGGCCCATCAGCCGGACGGCGACGGCGGCGCATTTCAGGGCCTGCCGGGAGCGCCAGCAGACGGCCCAGACGGGCGAGGTGGAAACGAGGTCGTCCAGCGATTTCAAGGCGATGCCTGCGGCAAACGCAGCGCCGAGGTCGTCCGGCTCGCGGCCGCGCGTCATCGCCCAGCCGGGCAGGACGGCGGGTCGCACGAGGAACGATGCGGGCTGGTCGGCGGGCGAATCCATGATGGTGACCATATCGCACAGGCGCGGTTTGTGCCATATTTGTTGGCAAAACCGCACGGCTCGTTAGCGAGAATAAACGACCGATAAGGTTGCATTATTGTTCGTTTTGTTCTTTATAAAGAGACACCCGGCGCTCCCGGAAAAATCGCCTTCAATCGGTGGAAATTTGCACTTTCACCGGCTGGCAAACCTTGGTACATAGCTAGACAGCCTAGCTAGTTTGGAGCAAATCTAATGGAATGGCAGCTACAGGACGCCAAGAACCAGTTCTCGAAGGTGGTGCAGAAGGCACGCCACGAAGGACCGCAGATCGTCACCCTGCGCGGCGAGCGGACGGCCGTGGTGCTGTCCGCCCACGACTACGACGCTTTGCGCGCCGGCCGGCCAACCCTCGTCGACGACCTGCTCGGCGGCCCGGCATGGGACGACGAGCTCGCCGATGCGGCCCAGGTGCGTGCCAACACCCCCAGCCGCGACGTGGCCTTCTGATGTATCTCGTTGACACCAATATCGTCTCGGAGGCGCGACGCGGCACGCCGCAGGCGGTGTCCTGGCTGCGCTCGGTCAACCCGCTCAGTGTGCATCTGAGTGCGCTGACCCTCGGAGAGATCATGCGCGGCATTGCCCTCAGACAGAAGCCCGATCCGAAGGCTGCGGCCCACCTCGCCGAATGGCTGCGCAAGCTGCGCCACGACCACGGCGACCGCATCCTGCCGGTGACCGACCAGATCGCCGTCGAATGGGGCCGCATCGCCGCGATCCGGCCGCGCGGCGATATCGACGGCCTGATTGCCGCGACCGCGATCGTTCACGACCTGATCCTCGTGACGCGCAACGTCAAGGATTTCGAAGACACTGATGCGTCGGTGATCAATCCGTGGGAGGCGCCAGCATGAGCGGGCCAGCGACAGGCTCGAAACTGCGACACGTCGATCTTCCCGGCCCGGGCGATGCCACGCTCGACACCAGCCCTGCCACCCCTCCTCCCATTGCGGACGCGAGCGCCGCCCTGCCCGCGCACCTCGAACAACTCACCAATCGGGCGCGTGGCTACGTCGAGGCGGCCAGCTCCGCCAACACACGTCGCGCCTACGCCGCCGACTGGAAGCACTTTTCTGCCTGGTGCCGTCGACAGAATCTCGCGCCTCTCCCATCGGATCCGCAGGTCGTCGGACTCTACATCACGGCCTGCGCCTCGGGGACTGTGGGGCGCGGCATGAAGCCGAATCCCGTGTCGACGATCGAGCGGCGCCTGTCGGCCATCGGCTGGAAATGCGCGGAACGCGGCATGGCACTGGATCGTAAGGATCGCGCCATTGCCACCGTCATGGCCGACATTCGCAACAAACATGCCGCCCCGCCAAAAAGAGGCGCTTCTGCCGGAAGATCTGATCGCCATGCTGGAGAGGCTCGATCGCGGCTCGCTGCGGGAGAGACCTGGCTCCGCTTTGCGAAGCTCGCCAAGGGTCCCCTCTTTCGCCGAGTGACTGGCGGGGGCAAGGCTGTCGGGCCGGACCGACTTAACGATCAGGAGGTGGCGCGTCTCGTCAAGAAGACGGCGCTCGCCGTCGGCGTGCGAGGCGATTTGTCGGAGATCGAGCGCGCCCAAAAGTTCGCAGGCCATTCACTGCGCGCCGGTCTTGCCTCCTCGGCCGAGGTCGACGAGCGCCATGTGCAGAAGCAGCTCGGCCATGCCTCGGCCGAAATGACCCGTCGCTACCAGCGCCGGCGTGACCGCTTCCGCATCAATCTCACAAAGGCCGCCGGATTATAGGTGGAACCGCAAATGAGCCGTTCACTCGCCAACGCCAGAAACACCTTCAGACGGGAAACTGCACTTCAACCTGGTCGCAACCGACCCAGGCCTTGGTCAACGCTTCCGTTCCCCATCGAAAGAGCTATCAATATCAGAACAGCGAGAGGAGAGAGCACTCATGTTGAAATCCGTTCTACCGGTAACGCTGCTTCTAGCAATGGCTGGTGGCTTGATACCCGCTCGTGCTGGCGGACCTGACGAAGTTGTTGCGGGTATCTATGCCAGCCACCCTTGGACGGATTTATCTCCGGGCGGTCACGGTGCATGGCATGTAGAACCTGCGGTGGCCTGGGGGCGTGGCGCTGCGGATGCCGGAAAGGCGTTGCTTGTCGGACCGATCACACAACCGGAAAAAGTTGACACGGAGATCGTGGCTTCCGGTGAGTATGAGGCCAGGGTACGCGCTGTCCTTTCCGGCAAGGACGGCGTTACCTACATTCTCAACTTCGGCATGATCGGTGACGACGATGAAGATGACAGATGGCGTATCATGGAGGTGTTTACCGATGACGGCAGATACCTCTCCGAGGTGCTTGCGAACAAATAGCCCCCGATCGATCCTCCCACCGGTGGCACGGCCACCGCAATTCGGCAGGCGAGCGCGGATTGCCGCTCCGGTTGAGGCTGCGAAATAAAACCCGCTCCAGACCCGTTCCCCTTTCGCCGACAGCATCGAGCTTCAGCTCATTTTTTCAGGTTGGGGGTAGTCAATGCGTCTCAAGAATGCCTGCAGTGCCGCCTTGCTTTATACAGTTTATGCGGTCTCGTCAGCGCGCGCGGACACGGCGGCAGACCTCGCTGCCTGTGCCGACGAACGGGTCAAGACGGCAATGCTGCCGATCGAGCAACTGGCCGACGCGGAGAGTTCCTGCACCCGCGTTCTGGAGGATACGGCGAGCGATCCGGACAGGCAGAAGGCTGCATTTTTCCGCGGGCTCACGCGCTTTCTACAGGTGATGCAGGCGGGCATGGTGCTCGATGCCAATGCCGATGGTTCGATTCCGGAATACAAACTGCCGACACAGGAGGACGTGGCCGGCGCCCTGGCCGATGTCCAGACGGCGATCGACCTGGAGGGCCCCCTGAAGGGAGAGGCCCTCGCCCTGCGCGTCACGATAAACCAGACCATCGGGCAGCCGGATGGTGTCGCCAGCGACATCGAGGCGGCGATGCACGCAGCGCCAGCGGACGCGACGCCTTTTGTCCAAAGGGCGCTGGAGACCGAACGCCGGGGTGATCTGGCTGCCGCGCTCTCCGACCTTGATCAGGCTCTCGAGAGGGACGCGCGTTCCGGACCGGCGCTGATTGCCCGCAGTCTTCTGCTGCGTCGGGTGGGACATCTGGCGAAAGCGCTGGAGGATCTGACGGTGGCGATCGCGCTGGGGCCGCCTTACCGGCGGCTTGCGCTCATCCAGAAATCGGAAATCGAATCCCGCACGGGCGATCTGCGGGCCTCGTTCGACGACATGCTCTCGGCGGCTCGTGAAACCGACGACATGTCCACCGAGGATGCCCACGCGATGAATATGGACCTGTTGCTTCGCGCAGGGGACCTAGCTCTCGACAGCCTGAAGGACCCCGCTGCTGCCGAAGGCCTTTACAACGAAGCGGCAAAGCTTTCGCCCGGCGACTGGCGCTGGCAGCTCGGGCTGGGACGCGTGGCCGAAGCGCGTGGACAAAAGGAAAAGGCCATCGAGATTTACAATCGAATCCTCGATGGAACCCGCACGGTCCCGAACCTGCTGGAGCGGAACGATGCCGCCTGGCGCCTTAAGCGATTGACGCAGCCTGTCCTGCAGCGGCGCGCCGGAGAATTTGCGCCCGGCTTCGAGTTCGGTATCGTACCGGAAAATCCGTCGCCCGATGGATTGAAGCGGCTCGCCTTCGTCATCGGCTCCGGAAACTATACCGCGCTGTCCAGCCTGCCCAATGCCCGGCGTGACGCCGCGATCGTCGCAAACCGGCTGGCCGATATGGGATTCGACACGGTCGAGATCGCGGAGGACATCGATAGCAAGAGCATGACCAATCTCCCCGCCTATATTGGTGAGCGAGCGCGGGATGCGGATATCGTGGTCGTGTTCTATGCAGGCCATGGTGTCGAAACCGGTGGCGTCAATTATCTCGTGCCTGTCGATGCTGCCATTGGAAACGAAACGGATCTGCAAACAACGGCGCTGGCGCTGCAGGACCTGACGGCGGCGGCAAGCAAGGCGCGCCAGGGCGCGCTCGTCATCATCGATGCTTGCCGCGACGATCCGTTTGTCGAGGCGAAGGCGGTCGCGTCATCGCGCGGCCTTGCCCGTGTATCTGCGGATTCGGTGCCCGAGCGCATGCCCATGGGCCTTGCCGTCTCTCCCACGCCCGCGGCCAACAATGTGGTTCTCCATTCCACCCAGCCCGGAAAGACGGCAGCCGACGGCAACGGGCTGGACAGCCCGTTCGTGATTGCCCTCCTCCAGACCCTTTCGACGCCGGGCCTGACGATGGACGAGGTGGTCCGGGAAACCGCGGCGCGCGTATCGGATCTGACCGACGGCAGACAGATCCCCACGGCCTATGGCGACGCTTCCTCCATCCGGATCCTGCCCGGCGGCGCACAGCAATAACCGCCCGCCCTTGTCTTTCGGGCCGCATCCGGATGAAGCGGTTGGCAGATGGATATGGAGCGCCGCCGGCTATTCGTCGCTCGATGTTCGAACCACCGAGATGGCCGCGTCGAACATCATGGCGGAGCCGACATGCCATGCGGTGAAGGGAAGCCCCATTCTGCCTTGCACCGTCACCTCCTTGCCGACCGCATCACTCCAGCGCGCGGCTTCGTCATCCTTTGGCGCCAGATGGATATCGCGAAGGACGACATCCGCATGATCACCGTCCACGTCCTCTATAGAAACACATTGCCCATCCTCGACAAAGACGACAAAAGCCCTGATGGACGTCCCGTCAGGGTGTTTGCTTTCGACAATACGCAACTGCCCCGAAATCGTCGATGGCGGGGCAAGGCATTCATTCGCATAGGCCGGTGCGAAGCCCGCCAGAAGCGCACCACCGAGATATCCCATTCTCACAAGCATCCTGCCTCCCGATGTCGCCCCGTCAGAGTACTCGTGCATGGCGCTTCTTGCGCAAGCGCCCCCCGGATTACCCGGCCTTTCGATAGGTGAAGGGCCATACCGGGGCATTGTCCTCCTGCGGCAACTCCCCCATCGCCGCGGGATTGCAGGTGCCGATCGCTGTCAACGCACCGTCAACGCTCCTCTGGAACGGATGCACCGTTACGCCGAGATCTATGCGGTAGAATTCGTTCTGCTCCGCATGATGGGCCAGGAAAACGTTCGCGTCGGCCTGCTGCACATCCAGCTTTCCGGTGTAGGTAATGAACCTGTCGCCGCCTTCCGCATGCTCCTGCAGCTCTCCGGTCTCCGTATCGATCCAGAAAAGAACCGGGTTTCCCAGTTCCTTCTCGGCGGCGGATATCGTCAGGGGTCCGGACGTGCCGACTGATTCTGTGACAGCAACCGGAGCGCAAAGCAATGTTGCCGCATGAATAGGCAAGGCGGAGAGAAAACCGGCTGCAACGATCAAGCGAAGAACACACGACATTATGGACTCCCACCAGGCACCGCTATCCGCAGTCTAGCAGGCGAGACCAAAGCCGCAATGGTTGCGCGCGTCTGCATATGCGAAACGACAGTCGTCTGTGGATCGCTATAGTCTCAATCGTCTCAGACCGTTAGGGAACGGAAAGAGACGATTGAGACAAGCGCATACGCAAAACTCAATGCGCTCACCAAACCCTATCGCAGGGTATCCAAGAAACTGTAAACGAGGTCACCACGATGGAAACTGTCACGATCGAAAATCGCAGCGATCTGGCACAATGGGCAATCGAGCGGGCAAAGGCGATCGTTGCGGAGGAAGGCGGCAATCTTTGCCTTGCGGCGCTCGACCAAGGTGACGAGCAGATCGCTGACGCGGCCAATGCCCTTGGCCAGGCCATCGTCGACGCCCTGCTGGAGGTTTTCGACGGCCTGACGCAGGATTAAGACGGGCCCTATCGCTCCGCGCCATCCCGGTCATTGCCGCACTGGCGTTCCTGCTCGGCTTGCCGGAGGATCTGCTCGCGCTGTTCGTCCTGTGCATTTTTGGCAGCGCCGGCCTGCTCACGCGCAACGCGCGCGGCGCGGCCGGCGGCGATCGCCTGCTGCTGTGCGGCAATGGCAGGATCGACATTCGTGGGCGTCGTACGATCGAGGGCCTGGCTGTCATCGGCGCGCGCCGCCGTCTGCGTTCCCTCTCCCCTGCCCGCTTGCATCGTCGACGGCATCTGCTGCATTTGAATATCACGGCGCTGTTCTTCGAAAAGCGCCGCGATTTCCTTGCGCATGTCCTCGACTGCCTGGCGCTCGGCGCCACTGTCGACCATCCCTTCGAGGCGATCCATCGACCTGTTGGCGCGCGCAACGCGCTCGTCGAACTGTTCGAGCGATAGGGTCACAGCGTTTTCCTTCTGCTGTTTGAGGTCTGTCAGTGTCGTCATCACGTCCGCAAAGGCGTCGCCGGTTTGGCATGCGCCCGTCGCCGATGCGCATCGAAGCGGTTCTGCAACCACGCCGTCGGCGCACCATCTTTTCCCGAGTCTGCGGCTTCCACTGTCACGGCCGCCTTCAATCCCGCCCGTAGCAGGCGCGCTTCAGCGTCACGAGACACCTCCTGCATCTCGGCGCTGGGCCCGAACTCATCGGTCTGCCGGGCCAACTCTCGCTCGACCTTGCTGACGCTCACCGAGGTGGGCATGAGAACCGCCACCATGTTGCCGTCCAACAAGACGGAACCACGGCCCACGCCGATGGCGCTCAGTATCCCTGTGGCCACCTTTTCCTGATCCTCCGCTTGCTCGACCGCAACCCGGAGAAGGACGAACCCCTTGGCAGGTTGGGCAGCGGCCGCAGCGAAGCGATCCGCTGCTGCGATGACCGATGGCTTCGCCCCGGCCTCTTTCAGTGCGATGGCCGTCGCCTGCCATATCGGGGCAAGGGCAAGATTGCCGTTGGCGAGCGTTGCATGATCGGCAACGCCTGCCCGCTTGCGCTCAACACGCTGGTTGACCGTGGCCGACTTCAGATAACGTGGATCGGCGCGGCCCCGCTCATAGGCGCCGGCCTGTGCCTGGCTATAGGGCCGCGTCGCCGCAACATCGGCGCGACGCGTGGCGACCATGGCTATGCCGTGCTCGCGCGCCTTCGCTGCGAACCCCTCCCGCCATGCGTAAAGTTCCGGCTTCGTCAGCCGCAATGCCTTGCCGACATCGTCACGTGCCGAGATCATCGCGTGGACATGCACATGACCGGTACCGGGGTGAGGGGCGGTGATCCAGCGATGACCCGCCACCTGCTCGCTGAGGAAGTCACGAACGGCGTGCTTCATCGCCTCCACATCCGTGCCGGCACGGGCCGAGAAAATCACATGGAAGGCGTTGCGCGGTTCGACGGTGCGGATGTCTGCAGACCAGCCGCGCCAGATCCCGTCGGCAACATCCTTCACCGCTGCGCCACGCTTGACCGCCTCGCCGGCGCTGGTGACGACGTGCTTCTCGCTTCGGAGAAACCTTTCGAGAAAATACCGGCCCGATTTCTCGGAAACCGCGGCGCCGACAACCCGCACCTCGGCAGACACGCCGGCATCCGACATCCTGCCTGCGATATCCGCTTCGGCCTTATCGAGCGTGCGTGCCGGCCCTTCATCCTTTTCGCGTGCCCTCAGCGCGCCGGCGATCTTCCTCGCGGGCAAGCTCGTGACGGCATAGACGGAGACACTTCCATCCTGGTGACGAGAATAGAGAAAGGGTTTGGCGCCGAAGGCTGCATTCAATGCGTCGTGCAGTTCTTCGTCGCTGACCGCGTCCGCCGGCTTGATCGACAGATTGGCAACAGCATCCAGGGCGTAGGGTTCGCGAAACTCCGATACCCAGGCCTGAAGGGCAGCGGCGCGTTCCTCGCGGCTGGCAATTGCGGCCCCGTCCTGGTCGAATATCGGAATATCCGCTTTGCCCTTCTCACCACTTTCCTTCTCAACCTCGCGCGTTCCCAGATAGGTCATCAGGCCGGCGGCCGACGCCCTGCTCGAAACCGTCGACGTCACCTTGATCACCACGGGCTGCGCGCCGGCTGCGATCGCCGCCCGGCTCGTGCTCTCGGCCGACGCCTGTTTCGCGGCGGTCGGCCGACCATCATGCGATCGGACGAAACTCGGCCCCTTGGTCGATCCCCCTCCCCCGCCGCCTTGCCTTTGGAGCTCGTCATCCATTTCCGGGTTCGCGCCCGCACCGAGAGTCCCGACCAAAGCAATGATTTCCCGAGGTGCGCCCTGCGCTGGCTGCAGGATGGCGTCGATGGTCGTCTCATGGGCGGCGACGGCCGCCATTCGGCTTTTCCTGCCGATACCGGAAGGCATGGACAGCGGCTGTGGAGCCTCAGCGGTCAAGGCGATTCTCATCGCTCCTGCCCGCCGGCGACGCTCGTCCTCCTCATCGAGAAGGGATTTCGCCCGCTGCACCGTAAAGCTCTCGATGTCCCCGAGCAGGCCGGACCAGTCATAGGCCATGGCTGCCCCTCCTGCGCTCCTGCCGGCTGATCCGCAGCATCAGATCGACGTCCGCCCGCAGACGAAACACACCCTCAAGGAGGCGACGTAGCGCAGCGTCGAGATGCGGTTCGTAGCCGACGCGGCCTTCATTCATCGCCCGGACCGCCTGGTTGAGATTGATGCCGATGCGCCGAAGCTCCTCATTGGTGCCGCGCAAGGCCAGTGCTTCGGCCGGTCCGACCGGGAGCGGCAGACCGGCCTGGTCGCGAAACAGCAGCCGGATCACGTCGCTGGCGGTGCGATCGTGGCCGCAAAGGTCCGCCAGAGCTTGCCGCTCCTCCGGCCTCAGACGCACCCTGACCACCTCGCTGCGCATCGTCTTCCTTCCTCTTGCCAGGTTGCCGGAGGCGACCCCGGAGCGCCACCCGCGCGAACCTGAGCCCTGCCGGAGGCGGGGCGACGTCGAGTTTGTACCACAAACTTGACTATCCTGCCACCTAAAACAGAACTATATTTTATTCCAAATTCATCATCACAGCACAAACACCCTTGCCGAAGCTCCCACCGCAGCAACTCACCTCCGACGCCACTCGGTCCCGTTAGCAGTTGCCCATTGTTCATGCGATCATTGCCAGTCGCACTACTGGCAATTGCCAATTACCCATTAACCACTGACAGTTAACCCCCATGCGGTTGCTCATTGTCAACGGGCAACTGGCAATTGCCCGTTGGTCATCACCCGTTGTCGGCGGTCAATCATCAATCATCAACGGTGAACGAACAATGGGCAACGAATGCATTGCGGAAAGAGAGACGAGGAAATAACTATAGTTTATTCGCAGAATGAAGGAGCCATCATGATCGTCACCATCGCCAACCCGAAGGGCGGAACCGGCAAGACCACCCTCGTCCGCGCGCTCTCCGGCACGGCCGCCCATGCCGGTAACGACGTCTTCCTGATCGATGCCGACAGCCGCGCCAACACGATGCGCTGGGTCACGATGTCGAAACAGATGGACGTCTGGCCCGACCGGCTGGAGGCCGAAAGCTGCCTCGACCCCAACCAGATCTACAAGCTCGCTCTCCAACATCAGCAGGAGGGCAAAATTGTCTTCGTCGATGTCGAGGGCACGACCAACGAAAACCTGTTCGCCGGTCTCTACTGTGCCGACATCGTTCTGATCCCGTTGCAGACGACCCAGGACGACGTCGTTGCCGGCATGCAGCTGGCGCTGAACCATGTTCCGGTGGTCGAAGAGGATCAGAAACGCAAGCTCCCGACGATGATCGTCATCAACCAGCACGATCTGGTCACCGGCCGCGCCAAGGCGCATGAACCGCTCCGGGAAATTTTGCGCGAAAGCGGTGTCGCTCTGGCCAGCCAGCCGATCGCGCGCCGCGCGTCCTATCAATCGATTGGCGCCGCCGGCACGCTCCAGACATCCGCGAAGCCGGATCCGAAGGCGATCGCGGAAATGGAAACCCTCCTTGGCGAGCTGCTTTCCCTCTACCGGTCGAAGACCAGCGAGGTAAAGCAATGAGCGAGGGCACAGACAGCAAGAACCTCGTCCTCGGATTGATCTCGACGGGCCGCGACCGCCCCGCGGTTCGAGAGAAGGTAGCGCCCGCTGCAAAATCCGCTGCGGAAGACCAGGCGCCGGCACCATCAGCGAAGCCGCCATTGGCGCGCGGACAGCTCCGTGACATGGTGGCCAGGGGCGAAAGCCGCGACCCGGTCGCCGGCAAACGCTTCCGTGACACGGAAAAAGTCACGACCGGCATCCATATCCGCGCCGAGGTCCACAAGAAGCTGAAGATCCTCGCCGCGATCGAGCGGCGGAAGTTCAACTCCTACATCGAGGAGGCGATCGACGACTATCTCGAAAAAATCGCCGAGCGGATTCCCGATATTTCCTGAGCGGGAAAAGGGAGAGCTGCTACGCACTTCGCTTCGCGGCCTCCCCGTTCGCCCTGAGCGCCGCCATCAGCATCGGACCGAGGCCAAATTCACCGCGCTCCGCCTTTCGGGTGAGGTCGCGCAGATAGCCGCCGGGCGAGGTGATATGCTCGGCGCGCTCCAGGATGCAGGCGACCGCAATCGCGGCATTTTCCGGCCCCATCACCTCGCACGCCTCCTGGTAGGCCGACGGACTGACTCCGAGCGCCGATCGGACTGTTACGGCGGCCGTCATCAGCTCGCGCCAACTCTCGATGCGGCCGCCGGCCGCGTAGTCGGCAATTTGCGGGCAGGCTCTCAGCACCAGTGGTAACGGGTAAGCCTTCAGCGGCTCGACAATCCGGTTCGGTTTTTGGCTCGACATCTCGCCCTGCTCTTTTTCAGAGCGAGGTTCAAATTCATGGAAGGATTCGGGTTTTGAATTCTGTATGTGACGACCGTCATGGCTGTCATTGACGTCCGTTTTTTCTGCTTTTACCTGAATTTCCAGACGGTTGATGACTTCCTCGCGGAGAAGCTCCATTTCTTCGAGCACTCCGTCGACATCTTCGCGACGAGGAGAGCGTGGCAGACGGGCCAGGAGCGCGATGTACATGCCCTCGATCGTCGCCCAATCGCCATCCGCGCCCTCGTCCATGGCGGCCGAGATCAGCTTGCGAACGTCGCGGCGGCAGAGCGACAACGCCTCTTTCGCGCGCTTGAACTGAAGACGCTCGGCAGCGAGCCGCTGTGCCAGGCTGGCCAACTCGCTCGCACGGGCGAGCAGAGGCGCGAGGCTGAAGCCGAATGCAGCCTCGATGTCCCCTCCCCTGCCCCGATGTGCATAGCGCTTGCCATTCGGGCTATCGCGGCGTTCGATCAGGCCGGCGTCGACCAACGCGGAAAGATGCCGGCGCAAGGTCGTGCCGGCGATGCCGTGGGCGCGCTGAGACAGCTGGTTATTCGACGGGAAAACGATCAGGCCGCCGCTCTCATCCGAGAGTTCATCGTTCGGATAAAAGCTCAGCAGCGCCTGCAGCACCGTTATCGAACGATCCTGGAGGCCGAACACATCCTTCGCCTCGCCGACGTCGTTGAAGACTTTCCACTTATTGACCGCCTTGCCCGCGTCGCGGTCGGCGGTTTCGAGCTGGCCTCTCACCAAGGCAAGCGTCATCGGCCGCCCATGGGGCGTTGTCACACGTCCAATCTGCATTTTCTTTCACCTTTCAAAGGGCAAAAGAAATCCACTCACCAAAACGGTGCCAAAGACTCTTGACTGTGATTCGTGGAAATGCGATTCTCGACCTTGTCACAGAATACGAGAGAGGCTTCCACGGTTTACCGATTGGGGGCCTTTTTCTTTTGCGATATGCTCCTACTTGTTCTCACTCGTGGCATTTGCCTCGGACGCGGCAAATTCTTCGTAGATATCCGGCAATTTGCGCAGCAGGAATTGCGCAAATTCCCCAGTATGCTTCGTCGGGATCGTCAGCTTCACGGCACGTTTGCTGCTTTGCGCGGTCGCAATTTTGCGCCCCTCACCCGTCTTAATGATCTGTTCCTCGGACGCCTTCTCTTTGCGCACGGAAACGGTTTTCAGCGCACTTTCGAAGCGAGCATCGCTGGAAAGAGCTTGGAAGTTTTCCCTGCTGATAAGCTCGCGCCAACTCGCCTCGTGACCAGGATCGGCCAGCAGCTGCGCCAACGCCTCCCAGCGCGGTCGGCCAATCGACGGTGCAGAACCAATAGCTTCGATCAATTCCGTCGATAGGGAACTGGCAAGTGAGATCATGCCGGACAGAACTCCTTTGGACGAAATGGTCAGGGCGTCCATTATGACTTGCCGACGTACCCCTTGCTGATCGAGGCGCAATGCGAACAATGCCTTCTCGATGAAGGAAAGATCCGCTCTGTCTGTGTTCTCCTTACCCTGTGCGCGGATCAAGTCTTCGTCGGAAAGATTGCGAACGATAGCCTTGACCCTACGGCCGAGCTGCCGAAGCGCTTCGACGCGCCGATGTCCAAAGGCGAGCTGGTACTCCCCCTTCAATTCGGGATGGGGGCGCACCAGAACCGGGATGATCTGTTCGGAAGTCTTAAGCCCTTCGCGCAGTTCGATGAACTTCGGATCGGTAAAGGCATCGAGTCGATCTTTCACGAAAGAGCCATGAATAATCTTCGGTTCAAGCTCGACAATCGTCTCGCCGGCTTCAAGCTGCATCCGCAAGGACTCCGCCTGATCCGCTTCGGTCGCAAGATTGGCGATAGCCTGATTCATTGAATTGAGGGCACCAGACTGAACGGCCGGTTTTACGCGCGGGGACGGCTCCGCTGAAGGCTGAATCGGAGAGAGAAAGTCTTTCAGAGCGTCGCGCCTCTTGCTCATACCGTTCGTCCCCACGCCTGCTTCACCAGCTTCTCAATTTCCCCATTGACGCTGTCGAGCGATTCCATGGCGCGATCGTAAGTCACGCGATGGAAGTTTTCGCGGCCGACTTCGTAGAGCGTCTGCTTGGTGATCCCGGCATCTGAGATCGCGGCAGACTTCAGCACCGCATTCGTCAGCACGCGGTCGCCGAAGAGGCTCTTGAGCAACCCGACGATCTGCCCCTGTGGGCCGTCGGCGGGCTCGTAGCGTGTTACGACATAGCGAAAGAAGTCATACTGGGCATTGCCGCCTGCCTTCTCAACGACGCCGAAGAGGCCGGCGGTCATATGGAGAAACTGCGACATGGAGGCAACATCAAGCATCTGCGGATGGATGGTGACGACGACACTTCGCGCAGCGCATAGAGCCGAGAGCGTCAGATATCCGAGCGACGGCGGGCAATCGAGGATAACGACATCATAATTCTGCTCTACGGATGCCAGCGCTGTCGCGATTCTGGTAAAGAACATCTGCTCTCGATTACGGCTACGCTCACTCAGGACGCGGGGGGTGTCGTGCTCGAACTCTTGAAGTTCGAGGTTCCCAGGAACGATGTCGAGTCCGGAAAAATAGGTTTTCTGAATGATGTCGCTGAGTTGGCGCTGCTGCGCATCGTAGCGGATCGCCCCGTAGATCGTTTCGTTCGGACCGAGGTCAAATTCGGGTTGAATGCCGAAGAGCGCCGACAATGAGGCTTGTGGATCGAGATCGACAGCGAGCGTCCGGTATCCTCGCAGCGCGAAATACTGCGCAAGATGGGCGGCGGTCGTCGTCTTTCCTGAGCCGCCCTTGAAGTTCGTGACAGCGATAACCTGAAGCGCTTCGTTTGCGGCCCGGTTTGGCGAGTAGCCTTTTTTATTCGAACTCAGATAGCGCCGGATATCGTGAATCTGATCAAGCGAATAGAGACGGCGCCCTGCCCCGTTCTTCTCTGCTTCCGGGATGTTGCCCTCGGAATTCAAATGGCGAAGATAGGCATCGCTGATTCCGATTAGCTTCGCAGCCTCGCCGGCCATGAATTTGCGAAGCTCCTTTTGCGCCGTAGGAGGGAATGCGCGCGCACGCAACTGCTGAAGTTGCGCGCTGAGTAGATCGGCGTCAGCCTCGATAAGGCTCGTTAGCGATGGGATCGCCGATGCGCGTGCCTGAAGTTGAGTAGCGACTGATTTCATTATAAACGCTCAATCTGGTGAAATCGACAATTGAGCGTAAAAATGATCCGAGTCGGTGACTCGGTCAAGGAAAATTGAGTTAACAAAAGGTTAACGGATTTTCGACCGAGGAAAAGTTCTCAGCTGAGAACTTTCCGTCAGATTCCGGACGGCCTCAGACAAACCGCCGCGCTTCAAGAGCTCCTCGCGTCATCACCGATGCCACTCTATCGAAAGTTCTCAGCTGAGAACTTTTTCGATTCTTGGCGCTTAAAGTGCCGGAGGCTCGGCAGGCATTTGCCGATGGAATCATCCCCAAAGTGGCGGCGCAGCCGCCCTCTGGGGAGAGGAGGAAGGGGGCGTTGGGGGAAGGAGGAGGAGGGACACCGTCCCTCCTTCCCCCAAGGGAGGGTTCAAGGGAGGGGCTTGCCCTTCCCTTGGGGTGGGGGTGTGAGGGGGCGGGGCTCTGCCCTGCCCCTTCATGGGTGAGTTTGAGAGGGGCTTGCCCCTTTCATTAGCCATGGCGGCCGGTCGAACCGGCTGACGTGGCTACCTTGCTTGCATGAGGACGAGAGGCAACCGAAGTCGCCCCTCGTCCTCATGCAAGCTCGTCACATCGGGTAGAACCACCCATCGTCCTTGACGTCACGACCGAGACTTGCCTCCTCCGCCGGCTCCGGTTCATTGGCATAGGTGTTGAACCGAACACCCGTTTCGACGCGGATCATGTCGATGATGGCGCAAAGGCCGTTCAAGTGGGCGTTCCCAATCTCGATCCGCGGCGGCTCGCCGTCCGCGACGAAGTGCCACCGCCCGGTGCGATGATCGAACCATTCCTTCGTCGCCCAATCGACCGAGATGTCGTTGGCGATAAGATCGATCCCATCCAGATCGTCGCTATCGTGGGCCAGTTGCCGTTCCACCACCCAGATTATCTCACCGAGATCCTGAACGTCGGCATCGGCGTTCAGCGCGATCTCGCGCTCGGCGGCGACGGCGCGGCGCGACGAGGCGATAAAGCCATCAAGTTTCTCCACCAGCTTGTCATGCACGGCGCGGCTGAAGTCGTCTTCGCAGGCCAGGCGGTTTGCAAGGACCATGATGCGGAAGCCGGAGAAACTGGCATAGAGTTCGAGATGATTGAAATCAGACATAAGAAGTCTCCTTTTCGATACTGACGAAAAGGTGTCCGCACCGTTGACGCGAGGGGGTCAGGGACCGCTTTAGCGGCCGCCAGCGGCGGCAAGTGGGGGAGCCGATTTTCCGATGGCGCCCACAGGGCGTCAGCAGAAAATTGGGGGAACCGCTCGTCCTTGACGCCGGAGTGTCTGGTGCAAAATAGGAAGGTCAGTAGAGAGGCACCCGCGGCCCCGACCAGGGGCCGCGACCGAATGGGCCGGGGAGGTTTGGAGGGGGTGTCACACCCCCTTCATGGGTGGGGGTGTTTGAGGGGGCGGGGCTTTGCCCTGCCCCTTCATGGGGAGAGCATGAGAGGGGTGGCTTGCCCCCCTCTTCATAGCGCATTCGGCCGGTCGAACCGGCCGAATGCGCTTACTCAACAGAGAAGAGACGGCAGGCGGGTTGCCCTGCCTGCCGTCCTGTCACCAGCCTGCTCCCACTGGCCTTTCGTAGATTTCGGGCTCCAGCTCACTCGCGCCCTGTGGTCCTATGTGCGTGCTGCAGAGATAGACGGTAAAGCGGAAGCCGGTTTCCTCCGCGATCTGCCGGATGATTGGGCCGAGGCCGTCAAGATCGTCGTCGCTCACCGTCATCGATTCGGGGATCGCTCCCCAGCACCAGATTCCGTTGACGGGATGGTGATAGCCGCCGAAGTCCGGATCTCGGTTGATGTAATCCAGCAGATGCCACGGGAAGGAGCCTCGTCCACCGCACTCAAGATCGCTCAGGCATTCTCCGAGCAGGTCGTACAGGCCATCCTGCACCACCATGTCGCACTCCATCCGTGCGAACGTTTCGTATTCCATCGCACGGCTACACGTCTTCGCGTGCATGTCGAGCACATCGATCAAGCGATCATGGACGACCCGTGCAAATCGCGATGTCGCCCCCGTCCGGTTCGCGCGAACCAGGAGTTTGAAACCGCAGAGCTTCGTATACACGGTGAGCAAGTCGAGGTTGGTCATAAGTGTCTCCTTTCGTTTTGACGGAAGGTGTCCACGCTGTAGCCCAGAGGGGTCCAGGACCGCGGAACGCGGCCGCTATGCGGCAAGCGGCGACGGCATCTTGTGCAGTCCGCGCAGCGGAACAACTGCACAAAATGTCTGCGGCGCGCTGTCCTTGACGCCGGATGGGCTGGCGTACACTGGAAGTCACAAAGAGAGGGGTAGTCACGGCGTCGACGAGACGCCGTGTCCATATGGATCGGGGAGGATTGGAGGGGGTGGACCACCCCCGCCATGGGTGGGGGTGTTTGAGGGGGCGGGGCTTTGCCCTGCCCCTTCATGGGGAGAGCATGAGAGGGGGCAAGGCCCTCTTTCAAAGAACATACGGCCGGTCGATCCGGCCGGATGTTCTCCCACTTCCACCCCAGAAGAGATTCAGATGAAGGGAAACCACCGCCCCCGGCTCCCTTCCCGCCCGTGATCTTTGCTCGCGCGAAAGGTCACGGGGCGAGCTCGCCGATTAAACGCGTTCAATAAAGGGAGACGGCCGCGGCCGCCTCCCAAGGAATGCGCTGGCCGTCATTCCCGCCGCCCGTCGCGTTCGTCCTGTGCGGCAGTCCATGCCAAAAGCGCATCCTCGCTCCAGAAGAAGCGTTCGACAATAAAGTCGACGTAGAACGTTTCCCCCACGCGGGCGATCAGCGCGGCAAGGTCGCCGAGTTCTTCGGCAGGCACCGCGACCCGCTTCGGATAACCTTCCTCTACGTCATACCAGCGGTTCTTCATCACATTGAATGCCCGACCTGGTTTCGTGAACAGCGGTGGGATTTCGAGCAGCGTCCTTCTCACGGAGAAATCCGCGAAGGCTTCGTCGTCGCTCTCCAGAGGCCCGAGGACGCTGTCGTCATGCGCCCGCTGGCTCTCCGTCGTGCGCTCCAAATAGGCTCGGGCGACGTCGAGTTGCTCCCGCTCCTCACCGATCATCACCTCGATCTCGCCAATCAGGTTGCGGCGGACCTTGCGCGCCACGGCGCTTTCCTTCGAACGGCGGCCAAGATAAGCAAGCCGCAGGAAGCCGTTCAGTGTTGCGATGCGGTCGAGGTGGCCTCGGATAATGTCTTCGATCGTCATGTCTAATCTCCTATCGTTACGATGACGGAGATTGGCCCGGGCAAGTCGTGTGTCGGGTCAAGGACCGCGAAACGCGGCTTGCGGCGGGGGAGCCGATTTTCTGTCGGCACCCTCTTGGGTGGTGGCGGAAAATTGGGGGGACCGCCAGTCCTTGAGGCGATGCGCGCGGCCCGTACAATCGGCCGGCTGAGTGATGTACCCCACGGCGCAAGGCGCCGTGTCCGTTTCCGGCGATCAGCCGGCCCCTTTGCCCGTCTCTCCCTCGCGACGGCTAAGGCTGTCCGCAGCGCGGGCCACATCGCGAGAGGTTCGTCACCCGC
Source organism: Shinella sp. WSD5-1 (assembly GCF_963942435.1). GTDB lineage: Bacteria > Pseudomonadota > Alphaproteobacteria > Rhizobiales > Rhizobiaceae > Shinella > Shinella yambaruensis. The sequence continues at coordinate 22,109 of NZ_OZ012606.1, read as the reverse complement.
ATGGGCCGAAACCGCAAGGCGGGTTCGGTGAGCACAGCGAATAGAGCCGTGCCCCAAAGGGGTCGAGCCCAACCCTTCCCTTTTCCAAGCAATGACGGTCAGGAATTTGAGGAAGCAGTTCGTAACCCATGCCGGCCTATCCTGTCTGAGAAAGAACAATCGAGGCTGCAGACAATTGACGAAGATCGTCCCCTTTAACGGCAATGCCAGGAACCGAAAATCGGCCAACGGCAAAGAGCGTGGCGGTTCACCATCCAGCGGCAACTGGCCCAGGCGACGGAAGAGACACAGGCACCGGATGCAATGGGGCTGGGTTATCGTCGCCATTATCGCGGCCGGTAGCTATGCCGCGGAGCGCTATCATATGGGAGACAGGCTTCTGCTCGCCGTCGCTACGCCAAAGGTGGATACGCTCAACGCGTCATTTCCTTTTTGCACCGGGAGCACCCGGACAACCTGCATCGTCGATGGCGACACATTCTGGCTGTCGGGCGAGAAGATCCGTGTCTCCGATATCGACACGCCGGAGCTGAGCCCGCCGCGCTGCGAGGCTGAGCGGGTGAAAGGGGAGTCGGCCAAGCGCCGACTCCAGCAGCTTCTGAACGCAGGACCGTTTTCGGTGGTCGCGGGATGGCGTGACGAAGACCAGTACGGCCGCAAGCTGCGCATGGTGACGCGCGACGACCGCTCTATCGGCGAGGTGCTGGTGGGGGAGGGCTTGGCCCGCCGTTGGGAAGGATCGCGGCGGAGCTGGTGCGACTGATCAATTGGCTCGGGAAACAGCGCGGGCTGCGCGATCAACGAAGCGACGCCAACGTCGACGGACGTCAGCGAAAGCGGCTGACCTCGGTGAACTCCTTTCGCCGGGCGATAAAGGCGCGCAGCAGCGGCAGGAAGAATGCCTTGCTGAAACGGCCGATCGGCGGGTCGGGCTCCAGGTAGAAGGAGTGGCCGACACGATCGGTATTAAACTCGTCGAGGATGATCCAGAGCCTCAGATCGGTGTCGAGGCCGGCGCGGCGTTTCTCGATGGCGGGAATCTCGGCCGAGAAGCGCGCGGGCTCTGGCTGCTTGGTGCTGATCGGAAAGAAGAGCACGAGATCGCCGTCGGATCGGGGAAGGCGAACGCCAACGGCGACCGGCCGCTCTTTCCGGCCCTCGGTCTCTCCCTTGTGCGCTTCCCTCGCCCAGAGGTAGGGATAGCGAATGACGGAGGCGGTCTGGATATCGTCATAGCTCATGACTTCCCGCCCTCGTCCTCGGCCGCATAGGCGTCGACGGCGTTCTCGAAATCTGAGAAAAGGTTATCTGACATCGACTCGATGGTGCCGGCGGATCGCGCATCCGACTGGCGCATCAGTCGCTCGTAGTCGTCGATGTTGAGGAGGACCAGGCGCGGCTTGCTGCGCTGGGTGATCGTCACCGGCCGGCGCAAGGCTTCGGCGATGATGTCACCGGACTTCCGGGAAAGGTCGCTCGTCGTATAGGAACCACCCGAACGCGGCATGGCGCCCTCCTGTAATTGTTGCATTTGCTGTAATATACAGCATCTACAGCATTGCTGTAAACAGACCGTTGCGAGCATGGTGAAAGCCTCCCTAGAAGGGAGGCTCGCTGCCGACGCGGCCCTCCTGTTCGGCAACGAGAACCGCAAGCTCGGCTTCCGCCTGTTCCAGCTCCGCCTGGATCTGGGCGCGTTCGGCCGGATCGCAATGGCGAAGCTCGGCCCGCAATTCCTCAATCGTGGTTACGAGTTCGTAGGTCATCGTCGTCTCCTTGACGTTTGTGAAAGACGACGCCGGGGGTCATGGGGGTGGGCAGGGGTCAAGGATCGCGGAACGCGACCGCCAGCGGCGGCGCGTGGGGGAGCCGAATTTCTGGCGCGGCCCGCAGGGGCGGGACAGAAATTTGGGGGAACCGCGCGTCCTTGAGGCCTGACCGCCAGCATGGCACCCTCGGACGGACTGAGCAGACAATTCCTCTCCGTATGGCACCCCAAAAGCCGGACACGGCTCGATGCCGTTTCCGACTTTCCCCAAGAGGCGAGGGCAGGGGAGGGGAGAGGAGGGGGGCGGACTGCCTAGAGAATGAAGCCGAGCCTTTCGGCGATGGACGGTTCGTATCTCTGGCCCGCCTGTCCCAACATGGCGATCATGTCGGCATGGTCGAGGCCGCGAACCTCATAGCCCTGGACCCTCGCTGCCTCGACGATGCCTTCCAGGGTGGGAAACTCCTCCAGCAGGGTTCCGAGCCAGATTTCCGGTGTCCCGAAATCGTCGTCGCTCTCGAAACCCTGAAGGAAAAAGGTACGCAGCGGCGGATCGTATCCGATGACGGCTTCGTCATCCGTTTTTTCGCCTTTGAGGAGCGTGATCGTGTAGCGGCTCATTCGTAGTCCTCCGATTGAAGGGTCCAGGTCGTGGTCCAGTTTGGATCGTCGGCGGCGGGAACGTCGATCTCACCGCATTGAAGCGCTTCGATGGCGCTCTCGCGATCGTCGGCGTCGAACCTCGATCGTAATCTGGCGCTCGAGGCCGGACTTCTGGATGATAGTCACATGCTGCTTGCTCATTCGGTTCATCCTTTCTGCTGGCAGGTCAGCGGTAGCACCGCCGTCTGAAATACGCTGGGTTTCCGGTCTGATCGCCTCTGCGGCCGAGCGCTGCCTAGAAGGCAAAGGCGGCCTGGCCGCTTGCCTGCACATATGTGGCGCTGTCTCCAGCCACATAGCGCTCACGCCCTGTTTCCGACCAGTGTAGAAAGCCGGACCGGTCATAACGAAACCAGCCATCCTCGATCCCGAAGATCATCCCCCACGCCACATCCTCGGCACTCAGCCGGCCGGTATTGATCGGCCAATGCACGCTACCCTTGTCCTGCTTGCAGGCGGACGGTGTCGAGAACGAGCGAATGACCGCGCCGCGCTCGTCGGGCTCGTTCGCGCCGACCGCGCCCAGGATCGTTCGAGCCTCGGCGATTGAAAGGTATCCCGATGCGGCCTTATCCGCGTGATGCGAGTAGCGGCAGCCAAAGGCCACGGCCTGCACGATGCAGACCGGTTCGGTGAATTCCTGCGTCTGCAGCAGCTCGCGCCATTTCCCGGCGGTGATCAGGTCGACGGCATGCCACCAGCGCGCAGTCGGCCCGGTCGAATAGCCATGCCGGTTCGGCGCGCCGTCCGGATCGATCCGTACCCCCAGGACAGCCTCGACATGCCGCACATAGGGATGGTCGGCGAGAAGAGGATGGCGCAGCCCGATCTTGCGCGGCTGGTCGCCGCCAGCGGCGCAAGTTTCGATCGGAAAGCGGAACATGCGTGACGGCAGGTTCCAAGGCGCGGAAAGATCGAAATCATGGGGGACGGAAAGCGAGCGGTTCAAATCAAGAACGCCGGTGCTGGGTGCGAGCCCCTCTTTCACGAGCGCGGTGCCAAGCGGGTCGGTGGCTGGACTGTCCATGGTCTTCATCCTTTCCTGATTGCCGGTTGCATGTGCCGGCGACGCCGAGAGGGATTTCCCCTTCGGATCCTTGGTGGCGAAGCCTTTCCTTTCTCTTCGGAATGACCCCTGCGATTTCCCGGACAGAGGGGGAGGGCAGCAGCCCGAGCCCGCCGGCGGGCCGGACTGTCAAGCGGCTGGCGCGGATGGGGACGCATCTTCTCGGGTCCGCGCGCGGACCGGCGCGGAAGATGGGGCGCCATCACGGGCCGCTTTACCGGCCGGCCCGGCGCTGTCAGGATCCATCCAGGGTTTTCTTCCCGGCCCGAACCGCCGCGCGGATCGGCAAGCTGACGCTGGCGGTCGATCCGCCGGCGCGAGCTCCTTCCCGTGATGAAAGCAGGCAGGCCGTAGCCTGCCTGCCTTTCTCAGACGCATGCGACGATGAACTCGATCCGGGTTTTCCGCGCGATGTCGGCAAGGATTTCTCCAAGGCCCTCCAGCTCCTCGTTGGGGACGATGGTGTGGTCGAGGCAGACCCGGCACGACTCGCCCTCCCCCTCGGCATAGGCATCCACCCAGATTTCATCCAGCAGGGAAATCGGGCCGGGCTTCACCCATTCATGTTCGAAGGACGTGCAAATATGGTAGATCTCGTACCAGGCATCGCCGTCCTCAGTCCCTCGTGCGGCAGCAAACTCCTCCTCTCGGGCGATCTCTTCCCCGAGTGCGATCAGCACGGCATCGAGCCGGCTGACGAGCGTCGAGAAAAGGCCGCGCGCGAAGTTGGTCTTGCAGGCGTTTCGGCCCGCAACCACGTCGTCAAGAATCCCGGCGACGACCCGCACCATTTCGACTGCGTTGAAATTTGTCATGATGTGCTCCTTTCGATCTGACGAAAGGTGGCCACGGTGTAGACCGGCGGGGGTCAAGGACCGCGGGACGCGGCTTGCAAGCGGATAGGCTGAATTTCCGGGATCGCCTTCGGCGAGATGGAAAATCTGCCTGGCCGCGCCGTCCTTGAGGCGCGTCGGGCTGGCGTAGAATACGCGGTCAGATGATGAGCCCCGCGCCCGCAAGGGCGCGCCCGTGTCCGGCGATCAGCCGGGGGAAGCGCGAAGGGTATCCCTTCGTGATGGAGCGGGCCGGTCGGGCCGGCCGGCTTCATCCCGCGAGATGTGGGCGTCACCCGCATGGGCGGAGACTGCTGGCAGGCTCCGTGAGCGAAGCGAATAGCACGCGGTCGCCGCAGGCGGCTCGCCCGGACAAGCTCTCGCATCTCATGTCCCATCAAGGAGATGAATCATTGGCTCCCGACCGATTCAGAACTGTCGTTGGACAGCATTTCCCCGATCGGCCACGATTCCCACATGATCACCCAGCCCTACCAGCTCTATGTCGAGCGCACCGAACCGTCGAAGAATATGGCCCGCTACTATGCGATGTCCATCGAGCCGACGCTATTCGGAACGGCCTGTCTCACACGGCGATGGGGACGCATCGGGACGATGGGTCAGGCGAAGGTCCACCATTTCGAGCGGGAAGAGGAAGCTGTACGTCTGTTCCTGGACCTGCTTCGCGTGAGGCGCACTCGCGGCTACCGGCCGAAGCCTCCCCGGACCCGCGTGCTGTCATAGGATTTGAAAATGGGCGGCGTCGTCAGCGCGGCCATTGCCGCGAAGCCCAGCCCACCGGCGTCCCTCGCCACCCCCCCAACCTTTCCCCGCCCAGCACCTGAAAAGCCGGAAGCGGGCTCGATGCCTGCTTCCGGCTTCCTCATGCAAGGGAAAAGCCCCGCCTTGCGGCGGGGCAGTTCCGGTATCAGGCTTCCCGCTTCGGGCGGCTCCAGACCAGGTCGTAGTCGCCGTCCTTTTCGGCCGGCCACAGGGCCGCGTTGATCGGGGCGTTGAAGCTCGGATCGTCGAGCTTGACCGAGACGTAGGGCTCGCCGTCTTCCGAGACCGCCTTCCAGCCGGCGCCGACTTCGGCCATGCCGGACATGATCCGGAAGTCAGGGGCGTTCTGCGAGCTGCGCTCGATCGGAACGAGGCGGGCCTTCATGGAAACCGTCAGGGTGCGGACCTGGCCGGTGATTGCGTTGGCGGTGGTGGTGAAGTTGCCGATGATAGCCATTTTCGAAATCCGTGCGCCAAGAGTGACGGCTGGAAACCGTCACGCGCACTTTTTGCCCCTGCAGGGTGGGAGACCCTGCCGCCAACGCGCCGCAAGCGCGGGGGCTGAAGCAGACGGGTGAGGTAAGCCGGGTGCCTTCGGCAAGCCATAAATAAGCAGAACCCGTCAAAGTCGGACGGCCAGGGACTTCCGCCCGTGGCCGGTCCGGCAAGCATGCCTGTTATGGGAAGAATAATCGAACCGATGTTTGAAGCCTCGTTGCAACATGGAACCTGCCAAGCCGGAAGTGGGCAGGTCGGTCGAAAGACCGGAGAAGCGCCGATCTCCGCTGGATTACCGGGGATCAGGGGCGTGCGCGGTCGCGCGCGTCAGCCAGCGGCCCAGCTTGCGGTGGCCGATGGCCGGAGTTCTCACGGGGTAGAGTCGGTCCCTAAGGCAGGCGAAGGGACAACAGGTGAACTTGGGAACCTTGCCGTGTTCTCTCCCGCCGGACGGCGCGAGATGATCGAGGCGACCGATGATCGGCGCGGCTGGGGGCGGAGTCTTCGTAGTAGTCCGAGGGCGGGAAAGCCGTCCACATGGCGAAGGGAGACAGTGAGTGAAGCAAGCCGGCAGGAGGTGGGCCGATGAAGCCCGATGCGGTGAATACCGTGTTCGTCCTCGACATGCAGCGCAAACTTCACAGGTGGAGTGTCGCGGACGCCGACAAGGTGTTCGCGGATCTGTTCAACATCGTATGCGACCGCAGGACGCTCTCGGAAAGCTGGCGACGCTTGTCCCGTAACAAGGGCAGTCGAACACCGGGAACCGATGGCGTCACGCGGAAAACGGTTGAAGAGCGGCCGGGCGGCGCTGTGCAATTCGTCGAGGATATCCGAAATGAGCTGCGCGGCGGCACATATCGGCCCGAGCCTGTCCGGCAAAGGCTGATCCCAAAACCGGGCAAACCCGGCAAGGTGCGTCCACTCGGCATTCCAACGCTCAAGGACCGACTGGTACAAATGGCTTTGAAGCTCGTGCTGGAACCGATCTTCGAGGCGGACTTTTATCCGACCTCATACGGCTTCCGGCCCGGCAGGAGCACCCATGATGCGCTGGCGAACATCCAGCGTCATTTGCACCCCACACCCAGCGGCACCTCCGAGTACCGCTTCGTGATCGAAGGGGACATCAGGGGCTGCTTCGACGCCGTCGATCATCATGTGCTGATGGAGCGAGTACGCTGCCGTGTCGGAGATCGAAAGGTTCTCTGGCTCGTACTCGCCTTCCTGAAGGCCGGTGTCATGGTCGAGGGCTCCGTCCGCCACCCTGTCACGGGCACCCCGCAGGGTGGCATCATCTCGCCGTTGCTGGCCAACATCTATCTGGCTGCCATTGACGAGAGGTATGGACGGTGGTCGATGCGTCCTCGCGAGCGACCGCAGAATGCAGCCGATCGGCGGCTTTACGACCGCCGGAGAAACAGGCCGACATTCTTCGCCGTTCGATATGCCGACGACTTCGTCGTGCTGACGGACGGAACACGTGAGGAAGCGGAGACCGAAAAGCTGGCGCTAGCGCAGTTCCTACAGCAGGAATTGCGCATGGAACTGTCGATGGAAAAGACCAGGATCACCCAGGTTGGGGAAGGCTTCGACTTCCTCGGCTATCGGGTAGTGCAGACCAAGGCTCGCCGCACCGGCCGTATGGTCGGCAATCTCTTCATACCGAAGAGCAAGCTGAAGGATCTGCGCCACAAGATCAAGGTCAGGGTGAAGGAGACACCGACAGGTCAATCCCTTGCCGATCTCATCGAGAGCCTCAACCCGGTCATCACCGGCTGGCGAAATTACTACCGCTACGCCACATGGGCCACGCGGGACTTCTCCGGTCTGGATTGGTGGCTATGGGAGCGCATCGGGCGATGGCTGCGCAAGAAGTATCGAAAGGCGACATGGCGTGAGCTATGTCGCCGCTTCCGTGCAACAGCACCCGACAGCCGCTGGCGATGGGTCGACGGACCGAAATCGCTGCGGTTCTTCCGGGAGGGCGGGTCAACCCGCTTCCCGTTCCGGGGCATACGAATACCAAACGGATGGAACGACCCTGACGAGAAGTTCCGAAAAGGAGCTGATCGCTTCTGGGCATCGTTCGACACCCTCATGTCCGTGTGAGGGCCACCCGTGGCGATAGCCACGCATGGAGAGCCGGTGGCTTGGAAAACTTGCACGTCCGGTTCGGCGAGAGGGGCGCAGAAACCACCTGCCGCGAGGCAGGCAGGCGCTGTGCTCCTACTCTACTTCCGGTTTGTTCGGGTCGCGACCATCGCGACCTCGATGGCTGTCGAAAGGATCGGGGACGATCGGACCGCACCTTCAGGCCGGAACAACGTGGAGGACGGCCGGGAGCGGCTTTCTTGTCCCGCGAGGAATGGCGGCGCAGCCGTCAGGGGAAGAAAGTTGCGGACGGGCGTTGCGGGAGGACGATCGAGGCGCAGCCGCTCTCCGATCAGACATGCCACATCGAGGACGTGGTGGCCGCGCCCGTGTTGATCAAACCGGATGGGTTTCGGAGATGGCGGACGGTCATCGCAACGTTTCACCTATTCCCATCGCCAATGCAAACACCGGCCGCGCCGCGCGCTCGGCCCTTCCTTGTCCGGGCTCGCCCCGATCGAGCGCCCCTCCGCCCGCATCCCACGCTCCCTGCCTCGGACCATGTCGGCGGCCGTGTCGTCGCCGGTGGCGAGTCTCGTTGACGGGACGGCGCGCCTTGAGATCTCCCGCAACTCCGCCGGTCCAGCATTAAACGCCCTTCGGCCGATCCGTGTCCTGGCCAACCGAAAGGCCTGATGGCTGCGCATTTGGTCTGGGCGCTCGTCGTGGGCCTGATATCCTATTGTCCGGGGTAGGGCGCGGCCGGCCGCAGTCTCTTCGGGTGCGGTAGGCCCGGCCGTCTCTTCCCGCCGGCAACATCTCGGCGAGTGCCCGGCTGCTATACCTTCCGGAACGCGGAGATGGGCGGGTTTGGTAGACGCATCCCGCCCGGATCGGGTCTGCGCGACGTGCAACAAGCAAGGCACGAGCAGTAAGAAAGAAGAGTATCGGAGAAATCAGCATAGCACCGCCCACAAGGGCGGGTTTTCGGGAATTCTCGATGCGCAGGAGCGGAATAAGGGCAGCCGCAGGAGCCTCAGCATTGCGGCCCGAAGGGGAGGCGGGATCGACTGCCCCCGATCCTGCGCTCCGCTTTTCAACCGGAAGAAAGCTCCTCCGGCCATTGTTGCGCGCCATGCAGGACGCGAAGAATGCGAACGGTCTCTCCACTCACAAGATAGGCGGCGAGATAGGGTGTGCCTGTAACAACGAGTTCGCGTGTGCCGGCAACGCGGCCGGTGCGGCCGCTTTCAGGAAAGTCGCAAAGCCGACGTGCCGCGACCGCAATCCGTCTTCCCGTCACAATAAACACCTCCAAGTTTGGGGTGTTGCGGCGACCGGTTGAATCTGCCCAATATGCGTGAAGATGTTATCGCGATCGGAGAGCGCGAAGGCCGACCAAACGAGTCTCACGTTTTCAGGTTACCGGCCTTGCGGGCGGCGGCGCGCCGCGCCGCGAAATGCGCCTCAACCTCATCGTCGGCAATGTCCGGGCGATCGTCCTCCAGGGCTTCTCGCACCTTCGCCCGAAACCAGGCATCGTGTGCGGCGCTGTTCGTGACGAGTTCCAGCGGAAGCGCGCCCTCGTTTGCGGTTCGGGTCAGCAAAATACGAACCGCGTCGGACACCGTAAGTCCCATGCTTTCGAGGACGACCGAGGCGCGGTCGCGGATCTCGGTGTCAATACGCGTCTGGACGAGTGCATTTGCAGCCATGCTGATCTCCTTCACAAATAATGTAATGCAAATGAATGACGTTTGCCAGCCCCATCGACCGTATCGATCGGGGCACGAGGCGACCGAATTTCAACCTCCGTCGATCGGCTCGACATCGCGCAACTCGACGAAGACGATCTTTTCGCTGCGCTCCTGTCCGACGAGGTCGAGGTTGACGTGGACATGGTCGTCAAACGGTGGGCGGCAGGTCCGCCAGACGACGCCAACGCGCCCGACCCGGCGCTCGTTGCTGCCATCGATTGATGGCGATGTGCCGGTGATCCGCACGCGCTGACCCAGGCGCAGCCAGTTGGCAGCGCTTGCAATCATCGCCGCCTTCTCGTCCGGGGTCTGCCGCTTTCGCGTCGATCGCGCCCAGGGCGTGTGCGGATCTTCTGCCACCAACGCCATCTGCTCCCGATGCGTGAGATCCTGAAACCGCGTCACCTCGTACTCGAGCGGCCAGTCTTCCGGCGAGGGCGGTGTCGCATTGCGATGGAAATGTTCGACTGCCGGCGCGCCGAACATATCGGGCTGAACACCGACGAGCTGGCGCTGGCGCTGCGATCGTCGATAATCAAGGCGCCATTGCGCATCGGGATGCGGCAGGCGAACGCCGTCGTCCCCTGGAGGGTCTTCCAGTTCATCCATGACCGAGCTCCTGGTTATGGGTTTATCTATCGATTTTGCGCCATGTGAATGCGGGCGGCGAATGCCGCCGCCTCGCGCCAGTCGTTGGGCGGACGCCCACGCTTCCTGGCCGCAAAGCTCCATGCCATGCTGTCGGCGCTGAAGAGGCATCGCCGAACCGCAGGATGAACAAGGCTGGTCGTCTTGACGCCGAAGCCGTGAAGACGCAGGTCAGGCCGCTCCAACCGGATCGCCTCGAGTACCGCGATGATGGCGCGTGGATCGCCCTGTCGCTTGCAGACCGAGCCGACGCCGACCCACATGCCGGGTTCGAGCCGGTCCCGGTACTGGTAGAGGTGATCGACATAGTCGACGGGATCGTTGCCTTGGAGCACCGGCATGATCGGCGCTGGGATGCCGCAGGCGATCAGCGCGTCGTATCTCTCGATGGTCAGGCGCTGGTGGTCCCGGATCGTGAGACCTGTTTTCGCCAGCATCCAGGACTCGCACATATAGTCCTGCGCAACGGCCGCGCTGATGCGCACGATCCGCCTGTCATGCAGCCGGCGCAGTTGCGCAGCATAGTCTTCCACGGAAGACCGGTAGCGGCCGTGCATGGCAAGCTCGGTAAAGGCCCCGCTATCGAGAAGGATTTCCGAGCAGTCTACCGGCTTCTGGCGCCGACGCAGACGGTTGATGCTGATGCAGGCGCGGTCGAAATGGCAGGCATCGCCCGGCTGGTGCAGACCGACATAAAATCGAAGCGCGTTACAGCCCGCAAGCGGAGGAGGAGGTGCTGGTGTCCGTCCTGTTCGACCGACGGAGGCGCACACTACGTTCATGCCGCTTGCGCTTTATTGGTCCTAGCCGCACGCAATTCGGCATAGCGGCCATGGATCGCGACCCGATCGAGATAGCGGGCGTTCAGCCCGAGCAGCCCGCTGACCGTTGCGCGCGCGTCAGCGAGCCGGTCGGCCTCGGAGTCCGAGAGCATCCGCGTCGGCCATCCCTTCACGTAGAGCATCGGCGGCGTGATACGGCATTCAGCCTCTATCCGCTGGCGCGCCAGATCCTTTGCTGCCGCCAGCGCGGCGAGCGCATCGCGGTCCAAAAGATGGGGCGCGATGTCGCCCAGCCATCGCGCGCCCTGGAACGCGAACGTGCTGCGGCATTCGAGATCGACCATCCGCCGATAGAGGTCATGCGTCTCGGGCTGGCATGCCGCCGCGTGCAGATCCGCGAGGCTCGACATGATACAGAAACGGCACGACACACGCGTCATGCCAAATTGCCGGTAAGCTGGATGCGGCTCGACGCCTCTCGCATCGATGAAATCGAACACCTCGTCCTCGCGCCAATCGACGATCGGTCTCCAGGTCCATATCCCGTTGCGGGGGTTCTGATCGGCGACGGCCGCACGGGCGCGCCGCCGGCTCTCTTCCCGTCGCACCCCGACTACGCTGATGATCGGCCGGCCCTTGAACCCCCGCATCAACTCAGCGTGTATTTTTGTTGTCTTCAATTCTGACGTGCAAAACCGCATCGACGGCGTCGACCAGCAGGGGACGAGTGTGACCGTGCTGAGATCCTCATAACGCGCGACATTCGATCGCCAGCGGCTTTCCCATCGCTCCAGCAGACCGCCCTGCTTGCGGCGTACCACGACAAGCTCCGTTCCGAGCATGGATGCAAGCTGCTCGCAGACGGGAAGGGAATCCTTCCATTCGACCACGCCGAGGTCGGCATGGATTAGCAGGCGCGGACCCGCATGCCCGACGCGATCGAGGTGTTCGAAGGTCGCCATCGCGGCGGCTTGGCTATCCTTTCCACCGGAGACCCCGACGGCAACCGGGGCATGTTGGCTCAACATATCGGCGATGTTCGGCGTGATCGCGATGGGCGGCGGCCGGTGGATTCGCAAGAGGGCCGGCGCGGGCATGCTGGTTCGTGTTTGAAGATAGATCGTGGTCATTTTCTATGTCTCCGCACCTGCGACCGCGCGAATGCGATCCGTCAGGGCCTGTCCGAAAGGCTGGGAAAGGGAATGGCGCATTGGGAGCGAGACCCGCGTCACCGCGCGTCGAGCGCATTGTCGGGTTGCCGCAGTCCGTTCGATGCGGAAAGAAAGCGAGAGCGATCCGCTTTGGTCCGCCTGACGCGGAAACGATAGTCAACCACGCCGTTCACTCTGGCCCACTGGTTCCATGAGAAGCTCCGCCCAAGCCCGACCGTCGTGTTCGAGCTGGGAAAGCGATCGGCGTTGCCCACGAGCTCGTCCCAGGTCGCACCGAATTCGAGTGCATCGAACCGGCTGTGTTTCCCGGTCAGCGCATTGCGCTCGAGAACGAGTGCCCGCTCCAGGAGGTCGGGGTGGTGGGCGGCAAGCCAGTACAGCTCCCAGATCTTCGAGGCGGGGCAAAAGAAGCATGCCGACTTGATCGGAACGTGGTCCGCCCCGAGCACGTCGGTAATGATGCGGACGCAATCCTCCCGCATCCAACCCAGCGCCTGCAACGGATAAAAGTAATCGAAATCCTTGTCCGCCGCCGGCAGTTTGCGCGATCGCCGGATGTCGGCAATGCCGCAATCGTATCCGATGAGCTTGACGATGCGCGCACCTCTGCGCTGCGCCTCAATCCAGATGGGATGGGGCGGAGCCGCATTCGGACCGGAGCGCGCTCCTTTGATGACCTGGTCCTGCGGCTTTTGCTTCCACTTGACCGAGCAAGATTTCAGCCCGAACGCAAGCGAAGGGAGGGTCTCGTTGGAAATGCAGTTGCCGTAGAGATCGGCATAGCCCGTCGCGGCGAGCGGCACCTTCCGGCATATGACGATCGGATCCCAGCGCCAATCATCAAGGACCGTGTTCATGCGGTCGAGATGCGCCATTGTTTCGGGCTTTTCGGCGCCGGTGTCCGCGAAGGTGATGATATCAGGTCGCAACCCGGCAAGGTGAAGCGCGACCAGCATGGCGGTGGAGTCGACACCACTACCGAAGCAGACCGCAAGCAAGCGCCCCTTCAGAAGGGGCGCCAGGCACGAGGGAGGACGGACGCCCATCACGCAGCCTCCCGTTCCTCGGCTGCGGCCGGCTGCAGGCTATGAAGGTAGGCGACGGCGCGCTGAGCGTGCGCGGCGGCAGCGAAGATCGCCCGCTTGTCGTCGGAGAGCACCTTCAGCCACGACTGAAGGTAGGAGGCGTGATCCGGGCGCGGCTCCAGTTCGGGCACAATGCCGAGGTCCGCGCACAGGAAGCAACTGCCAAGCTCTGCGATCAACTCCTCGCGGGCGCGCTCGCTGCGATCCTTGCTGTAGCGGCTGTGATCGCGACCGACGCGATGCGTCGGCGCCGTCCAGTGCGTGGCCTCATGGCTGAGCGTTGCCACGTAGGAGGCCGCGTCCCTGAAGCTCTCGACGAATGGCATCTGTATGTGGTCGGTGGCAGGGCTGAAGAAGGCCCGGTCGCCACCATGGCGGATACGCGCGCCGGTGTTCCGGAAGAACCGATCGGCATGCTCGATCCGCTCAACGGGATCGGGAACAGGCGCTGCAGCTTGATAGTAGCGGTCCGGCAAGCCGTCGATCTGCGCGACGTTGAAGACGGTATATGCCTTCAGGAAGGGGATCTCGCGCTCGATCTCTCCGCCATGTCCGTCGGACTCGGACTTGCTGAAGCGGCTGGCGAAGACCACGGTCGCGCCGGACTCGCCCTTGCGCACCGCAGCGCCAAGCTCCAACGCCTGCTTGAACGTCATCCACATCGGCGAGGAGAACCCACGCGCAATGGTCTCCGACCACAGGAGAAGGACGTTCATCCCGCTATAGGGAAGGCCGTTGTGCCGCAAAGGTCGGGTGATCCGGCCTTCCATGTTGGACGCGCGCCACGGCTGGACCCATGGGCGGACGCCGTTAGAGAGAGCCTCGACGATCCTGCCGGTGATGCGCGTGTAGATATCCACGCGCTGCGCTTCGGTCTTTTTCCTCATTTTCCTTACCTCCGTTCCAGAGGTCGCGCCTATCGCGACCCCGTCACGGCGGTCCGGAAGCCGGAACCATAGGGGGACGGCGCACGCGAAGCGCCGGAACGAAGTGGAGGAGGGCAAAGCCCTTGCGCTGAATCCCGGTTCCGGCAGGACCAAAGCCGGACGGGTCGCGTGGCGCTCGCCTTTCCACCTTTTCCTTTCAACATCCGTCTGGCGCCGGAACGGCGAACCTGCTATTTATCTGACCATCTGACTAGGTGAAGCGAATGGGCAAGCAAACACAGCTATCTGGAACGAACAGACCGGCAAACCCGACAATGAGCGGGCGATGGAAGCTCGAGGACGCGAAAGCGCGCTTCAGCGAGGTCGTCCGTCATGCTCGTGAGGACGGTCCGCAACGCGTAACCGTTCGGGGACATGACGCCGTCGTCATCATGAGCGTCGAGGAGTTCGAGCGCCTGTCACCTGCTGCGCCTCGTGTACCGTTCGTCAACTTCATGGAGGCATTGCATCTCGGGGGCCTGGACCTCGACCGCGAGACCGACCATGGCCGGGATGTCGAGCTTTGAGGGGCTGGCTACTCGATACCAATGTGGTGGCCGCGCTGATCAACCCGCAGGGCGCTCCCTCGGTCAAAGCATGGGCAGCAAGCCAGAACGAAGAGACCTTCCATCTCAGCATCCTGACACTCGCCGAATACGACAAGGGAATTTACAACCTGCCGAACGACCATCCCGATCGTTCGCGCTATATCGCATCGAGGGATGCTCTTGCGGATCGGTTTGGCGATCGCGTGCTTTCCCTGCGCGACGAGGCCGTGCGGCTCTGGGGACGCATATCGGGAGAGGTCAAGAAAGCCACCGGGCACCCGCCACCCGTGATCGATACGCTGTTGGCGGCGACCGCAATCGAGAATGACCTCTATCTCGTCACGCGGAATGTGAAGGACACCCGCCATTCAGGCGCGGTCGTCTTCGATCCATGGGCCAACGATCCGGCGGAGTTTCCGCTGAGTCAGAAGTTCAGAAAACCACGATAGCGAGAAACCACTGACCGGGGTTTTCGACCGGCTATCGCGGGGCATCCAGGCTCGGGTGACGATCTGCTTGCAGACTGCAGCGTCGTCATCGGCCAAGCCAAACGAAAACGGCCGCAAAGAGCGGCCGACGCTAGCGAATTGCTGCTTGCGCGTGATTTGAAAGGTCAACTGTCGTGCTTCCGCTGGCGCCGGGAGTTATAGACAAGGCTCCCCACGAGAACGACAAAGGCGTATGCGGAAAATGTCATGGCAACTGGACCGCTGAGAGAGGGATTGCGCAGATCACCAGAGATCGTCGATCCGATCGGCTGGTTGCGCAGGAGGTCGACAATTGCCGAGGGCGTGAAGAGGAGCAGCAACACTACGGCGCTGAGGCCGAATGCCCACAAACATTGTCCAACAACACTTCTTACACCCATTTCGGCCTCCTAGAAAATATAGCACCTCGAAACACGCGTTTAGCAGGCCTATCACCCTGCGTGTAGGGGCGCGCCCGAGATATCACGATAACACCGCCTCATCCAAAATTGCGGCGGTCAATGGGCGAATAAAGGAAAAAAGGCGGGGCCGAAGCCCCGCCTGATCGCTCAACCGAGCGCGTCCATCTGCGCTTCGGCCGCCTTGCGGTCGAGCGTCTGGCCGGGATTGTCGACCGGACGATCGAACGGCTTCCAGCTTTCCCCGACGGCGTGTTCGTAGGCCGCAACCGCGCCTTCGGCGGCCATGCGGAGCGAGAATGCCTGGATACCCATGTCGGCGGCGAATTCCCGCTTGCGCTGGGCGGAACTGTCGTAACCAACAATGCCGTCCCGGTCGTCGTCGCGGGCGTCACTGGCGGCCTTGGCCGTGGCGTCGCGGGCTTCCGTCACGGCGCGCGAGTAGAACTGGCCGGCGCCATGGGCGGAACCGACGTAGGCTCCGACGATGCGTTGCAGGTGGATCTGCATGGCACGCTCTCCGAGGCCTTCGGACAGAGCCTCGACGGTTTCGAGGATGAGGCGCTCGTGGGTGTCGCGCACGCCGTCGCCGTCGACGACGGCGGTCCCGAAGCTTTCGGCGATCCGCATCGCCTGGGCGGCATCTGGGCAGGTGAGCCGGACCATTTCGAGGGTCGCACCCTTGCGCAGCTGGACGATGCGGGCGGACGGGCGGGAGGTTGCTGACTTGGCCATTTTCGATTTCCTTTCGGTTTCTTCCGAAGGCTTGCGCCGGCCCCTTGCCGGAGCGCCTTTCGGTGCGGTCGAGAAAAGCCGGCGGTCAGACGGTCGCTTTCACAGGTCCGGGGCGCCTGAGCGAGAAAGGCGGGCTTGCGGACAAGCGGGGGCACAGCCCCTGCGCGGGACGCGGGCTCGCCTTGCGAAGGGAGGGTGAACCGGCCGCAACGCGGCGCGCAGCGGCCTTGAAACGACCGGCCGCCGGATTACGACCGTCCAAAACCGAAGGGTGCTCCGGCAAGGGGTTGGCTCATCGCCCGACCGAAAGGATATCGATGGCCGCGAACGTCCTCAACCTGACGCCTCCCGCGCCGATCAGCCACGTATGGTCCAACCCGGTCCGGCCGAACCAGATGCCGCTGGCGATCAGTCCGGATCGCAATGCGGGGACCGACATCATGTCGTCGAGCATTCGCATCGCGTGGCCACGCTCGACCGCCTCGTCCTTAGAGACCCCCGACAAGCCCGAAGGAATCCTCAAGGTGCGCTTGCAGCATCCCTACCGATCGCATCGGCCTTTGCCAGGACCGTCATGGCGCGCGGCAGCCAAGCCCTGAACGCGTGCTCCGCGATGCCCATCGGCTGCGCCGGCTCCCGCAGCAGCGCGACAAGATCCTCGAACAGCTCGGCTTTGCGATAGACCGTTTCACCGAACGCCTCGGGAACGTCGACCGCCGGCCCGGAATAGGCAGCATCTGCGCCTTCCCATGCGCCGGTGACGTAGGTTTCGCCGGCAGTCTCGAAATCGGGAAGCGCGCCGGTCCAGTCCTCGTCGGCGATACCCAGACGACAGGCGTCCTCCACGGTGTCAGCAGAGTGGGTCCTCTGGCGATAGTTCGGCACGCGGTATGTCGTTTCGATCGTATAGGTCTTCATGGTCTCCTCCATGGAAACGCGCAATGATGATGAGGATGACACCGGCTTGGGGGCGCGGGCGGCACCTAAATGTCGAGGATGAGCTGCCCGCCTATCGGCGGCGCTGGAGCGCCAACCGGCCCAGGGCATTTGCGCAGGACACCGGCGGCGAGTGCGGCATGCTCACGATCGACATGCAGCTCGGCGGCGCGATGCCCGGACGGCCGGAGGCACCATGTCCCGACGCCCACCCTGCAGGTAGGGCAGGGGACGCGGGTGATGGGATGGTCCGGCCAGGTTTCGCCGCAGCGGTCGCAGGAGAAGATCATGACGATCTCCGCCCGGCAGGCCGCTCGCGCAGTGCCGCGATTGCCAGATCCTGCCGTGCGAGCTTGCGCGATAGCGCATCGATCTCCTGCTGCCGCTCGGCCGTGATCGCGGCGAGGTTGGCACGATAGCGGGCAAGGAAGGCGCCTGCTTCCGGCGGCTGGCCTCGCCGATAGGACCGCCGGCGCGGATGCAGGTGCGGGATGACCGCCGTCATCCGGCGAATGATCTGCCGGTCGATCAGGTCGAGCTGGTGCTGGGTCTGCCGACATGCCTCTTCCATGCGGGACAGGAGCGAGCGGCAATCGGAAAGCGAGTTCATGACGCTTTCCTCCGCTCCCATCCGACGAAGGACGACGCGCCGTCATAGCCGGCATGACACCCTTCATCGATGACGAAGCCGAAGGGCCCGCGCCCTTCGTATTCTGCCTTCGGCACCAGAAACCGCCGCTCCACGACATTGGCGCCGCGTCGACCACCGCGGAGGGCTACCACTTCGATTTTGCCGTGGTGATGGCCGGATGTGATGGCCGACGCGACGATCCAGTCGCCGGCATGACAGCGCTCGAAGGCGCGGCGGTCCTTGCCGCTCGATTCTCCCGGCTTAAGCGGACGTCCGGAGATCGCCTCCCATTCGTCCGGCCATTTGTCCCGGATCGTGCGATCCGCGAGCTGGCGCTCGTAGGTCGTGAACAGGTTCGGGAAAGTGAGGGCAACGATCGCCCAGGCATCGTCCTCCTCGTACCAAC
Source organism: Shinella sp. WSD5-1 (assembly GCF_963942435.1). Taxonomy (GTDB): domain Bacteria; phylum Pseudomonadota; class Alphaproteobacteria; order Rhizobiales; family Rhizobiaceae; genus Shinella; species Shinella yambaruensis. The sequence continues at coordinate 3,892 of NZ_OZ012606.1, read as the reverse complement.
CGGAAGCAATCCGAAGGGACCGGACGATCCGCTTGTTTCGCTCGGCCGAGAGGCGAAAACCGCCATGGCCGGCGGTCATGTGCGCGACGATGCCCTCGGCATAGATCGTCGCAAGCTGTGATGGCCCCCATGGCGTGCTGCAGACCATGCGGGTCTGGAGACGCTGAAGCCTCGACAGTTCGCGCTGATGCTGCGCGGTTTCCAGAACGCGCGACCGGAAAGCGGCCTCATCGGCGAGTTCGCCATCATGTCCGAAGAAATCCTCACGCCGCAACATCGACAGCGGTTGGGCCAGGCGCCATGCGCTGGCGAGGAAACCGCCACCGGCCGGGTGTGGTAACATGGCGAGGAGGAGATCGCCTAGACGGGCCACCGGAAAGCCCTCACTGCTGGTGCCCAACTCGACCCCTGTATCCTCAAGGGTCGAGGCAGCATCGTCGGGAAGATCGGTCGCGTTCATGCTGCCGTTCTCCCTTCGACATGATCAGCCGCCAGCTCGTCGGCCGTGACTTCGACCGTGAATGCGTCGGAAAACGCGGTGTTGTCGGTGAGCCAGGCGCGGGCGGCGTCCCGATCATCGGCGAGATGAAGCATCAGCGCCGAGGGATCGTCCCTCTCGAAGATCCGGACGGATCCGATCTTCGGCCGGGAGCCAATTCGGAAACGATAGGTAAGGCCGACGGAAAACGTGCGGAGGTCGTCTTCGCAGCGGAGCATGAAGAACGGGGCGACGCCGGGATGATCCGGACCGGTCTCGCCGCATTTGCGGACGAGAAGGCCGGCGCCGTTGTTGCGCTTCCAGTGATAGAGCGTGGCGACATGGTGTTCCGGGGGACGGGGGGCTCCGTCGGACCATTCGACGACGGAACCGATGGGCGCGAGCGAGATGATCAGGTCCGCATTCATAGCGTTCTCCTGCAGGATCGAGGTTGCCGGACACACCTCCGCCACCGGTGATGCCGGCAGCGAAGGTGTCGAGCGGGAAAGGGAAGTGCGACCGCCTATTCGGCGGCGATCGAGTAGGCGGAGTCGTCTTCGATGACCGTTTCCTCCGCCTGCGTGTCGCCGTCCGCCTGCGCAGCGTCGTCGATCACCTCGGGGGCGGCTTCACCGGCGGAATCGCCGTCTGCGTCATCCTCGGCCTGATCCTCTTTCGGCGGTTCGCCATCGCCAATTGCTACGTCGCGGACCTTGAGGAGGTGCGAAAGCTCGGCCAGGTCCGGCGCGAAGCGGGCTGCGGGATGGACGAACAGCCCCTCCTTGAAGTGATCGACGAGAGACGAGCGGGTCTCGCGGACACGCTGGCGCGGCACGATCGACACCGCGACGCACGACGCTTCGAGCGACGGGCGCGACAGGCATTCCAGGAATGCTTCGGTAGCCATATTCGCGATGAAGCTATCAGCACCGATCGCATCGCCGGCGATGCGCGCGACGACGCCGCTGGCAGTGTGCCCCCTGCGGCAAGACAGGATATCGATCAGCGCCGACCGCGCGGCGATGCGAAGCGTGTCCATGTCGAAGTCGAGCTTGCCGTTTTCGTCGAGCAGCATCGCTGCATGCCGGTTGAAGCGCCTCGTCCCGATCAGACCGTCGGAGGACGGCGACTGGACGTTCACATTGGTGCCGGCGAAAGCGAGAATGAGCAGCGCCATCAGCGTGTCATCCTCGATCGGAGCACGGCCGAGCGCCTCGCGGAGCGCATCCGTGCGGAAATCGCCGATGATCTTGTAACCATCCTGCGTCACGTCGGGGCGCGGCTTGGTAACAATCACCTCGTCGGCGCCTGCGACCGCGCCGGAGGCGTCCTTGCTGGCCTTGGCTTTCGCCTTCTTCTTCTCGTCGGGCACCCGGAAATGCACGGTCTGCACCTTGCCGGTGCGGTCGAGATACATGGCGGTGTGGTCCGATTTCTGCGGCTTGGTGTAAACCTTCTCCGCCTTCTTCGGAAGTTCCGGCTCGCCGTAGGTGTTGACTTCGACAATCGCGCCGCGCTTCGGCAGATTGATCGTCATCCATTCATGCTGGGCGCCAAGGTAGGCCTCGACATTGGTGGTGTAGCGGTTGTCCTCGTTGCCCGGCGCGAACAGGTCTTCAGCCCATTCGATGCCATAGGCCGCGGCGAGATCGTCACCGAAGCTGGCATCGCGCGCGAACATACGCCGCTTGTTGAGCGCGCTGGCGATAAACGACCAATGCGCCGTCTCGCCTCGCTTCGGCTTGTTCGCCTTCCAGACCTCGCCCTGCTCTTCGTGGGTCGCGGCCGCAATGAAACGTAGCTGCTGCTCATTGGGCATATCGCCGAGCGCCATCTGGTCGAGCATCGCGGGCAGGACCTTGGCGAGCAGTCGCAGCTTGCGGACCTGGCGGACGGGCAATGCCAGCGCGAGCGCGATTGCCTCCTCCGTCCAATTCTCGGCGACAAGGCGTTCGATGGCGCGCCACAGATCGACGGGATTGAGGTTTTCACGGGCGAGGTTTTCGACCAGGTTGCGCATGCCGCCGTTGTCGTTGGCAGCCTCGATGATCAACACCTCGATTTCCGAGAGGCCAGCATCGATCGCGCCATCGCGGCGACGATGGCCGTTATCCATGACGAGGCCGTTTCCGCCATTGGACTCGGCGAAGACGATCGGTGGGACGACGATGCCGACCGCCTTGATGGTCGCAACCATCAGCGCATCGGCCTGGGGCGACGATTTCGTCCGGCGCGACTTGTCGGGATTGTCCTTGATCGACCGGGGATCGACGATTGCAACACGCATGGGATGTTCCTTTCCGGGGTACGGACGCGGCCCACTTGCCGGTCCTTCTCGTGTCTTCTTTTTTCCGAAGACACCTCCCGGACCGCGGGGCGGCCGGACCGGCGCAACTGCCGACGAGCGTCCCTGCGGCGAAGGACAAGCGGGGCCGACGGCCCTGCGAAGGACGAGTTGCCGGGATGCGCAGGCGGCGGTTGAGCGAAGCGCCGCCGGGAGGACCGATCTGCGATCGGGTTCCTCATTTTCTCCCTTCCTCTTTCCTCCTATTTTCTGAGGGCCGATCCGGGCGACGCAGTCGCCGCAGAACCGTCGGGGTAAGAAGGGGGAGGATGGTTGGGCAGATGGTGGTGCAGCTCTTGCTTTGCCACCATTAAGGTGTCATATCCAAGCATGGAAAAGAAACGCCCGACATACGATCTCGACGCGATCAAGGCAGTATTGGGATCACCCAGGACGTTGGCGATCACGACGACGGCACTGCGTACGGCGATGGCTTTGGGGTATGACCGCGCCGGCATCGTCCAAGCGGTCACCGGATTGGATCGCTCGATGTTCTACAAGTCGATGACGACCTATGCGGATCACCGGGTCTGGCAGGACGTCTATCATGCGCCAACCGAGGACGAAGGATTGGTCCTCTATATTAAATTCCAGGCGGACGTGGTCACCGAATTCCGGGTCATGTCGTTCAAGGAGAAATCCGATGGCAGTTAAGATGCAGGTTTTGCCAGACACGATGGTTTCCCCGGAGACGGGAGAGATCCTGCACCGGGATGTCCGGCCGTTCGTCGTCAGCTACAAGGGCCGTACCAAGACGGTCGACCTTCCGGGCTATTATCCCGCGGACGGCGACGACGGGGTTCATGTCGGTGACGACATGGAGGCGTCGGACGCTGCACTGCGGGCGCTGAAGGAAGAAGTCGAGGGGATACCGTCGCCGGCGACGATCCGGCGGGTTCGCAAGAAGCTGAAGCTCTCGCAACGCGAAGCCGGCGGGATCCTCAAGGTGGGCGAGAGCGCTTTCGACAAGTACGAGCGCGGTCTGGTCGAACCGAGCGGGCCGACGAGCCAGTTGCTTCGGCTGCTCGACCGGCATCCCGAGCTGGTCGAGGAACTGCGCCAGCCGGTGT